>JAYEJL010000080.1:0-13274 GCA_034660555.1 Thermotogota bacterium | reverse complement strand
AACATTGGCTGGTATAAAGTACCCAGAAATAATGATTGATGTATTAGAGATGATTATATGTTGAATAAATTGGTAAGTGTTGTTGTTCCTGTACTAAATGAAGAAAAATGGCTTGAAAGTACTTTGCAATCAATAAAAGCGCAATCTTTCAAGGATTACGAGATTATTGTGGTTGATAATGGAAGCTCCGATAACAGCCCTGAAATTGCTAAGAAATACACAAATAAAGTTTTCTTTGAAGAGCGCAGAGGGCCACTTTTTGCTATGCATAAAGGTTTTACAATGGCAAAAGGTAAAATTATAACAGTATGCGATGCTGATACAATATACCCCGAAAACTGGCTTATGAAGATGGTTGACAAACTAAAAAGTGACAAAATCGTAGCTGTATATGGTCCAATGGCATTCAGGGAAGATGGGAGAATCAGACAACTTCTTCTGATATGGGGTTATAGTATTTTTAATGCTATATCAAATATTTTTGGAGTTAGTTTATGTGGTGCGGCAAACTTTGGAATGAAAAGAAAGGCATATAAGCAAGTAGGTGGATATATGTTAGAAAGCAAGGTGGCATCTCAAGATTTTATCCTGGCAAAAAAGCTAAAAAAAATTGGAAAAGTAAAATTTATACCTTCTATGATTTGTTATACATCAAATAGAAGATATACTCGTGTTAACTTCATGCATGGTATAAAAGAAGCATTCAAGCTTTGGTTGGATGTTGCTTTAAACAGAAATAAAATCACATATGATGATTATTATGATAGTAACTATTACAATGAGAAGTAAAAGAAAAATATGGAAGTAAAAAAAACTTCTCTACCAATAAAAGGCATTTTTTTCGGACTCGGTGTAAGTATAGTCATATTATTAGTTATTCAAAAGCTTTTTGGTAACTCAATTGATCCTAATTTATTGAGAAATTTTTGGCATATAGCATTAGCGGGTATCATAGTTTTTTTGTTTAGTATTCTCATTGCATCTTTAAGGATATATATGTTATTGAGAAGTCTCGGTTATTCAGTTCCATTTTTTAAGACTTCACTTAATGTAGTACTTGGGCAATTCTTTAATGCCATTACTCCTTTTGCAGCAGGAGGGCAACCCTATCAAATCTACGAGCTGAACTCATATAATAATGTTGAATTATCACATGCAACAGCAGTTGTCATTACTCAATATTTGAATTTGAATTTTGCGACTTCCACTATAGCTATTATTTTCTTTTCTAGATATTTCAGTATATTAGCTACGTTAGGTGTTACAGGCAAAGTATTTGTCATAGGGATGATAACAACTCTTTCAGTTGGAACATTGTTTACAGTTCTTGCTTTTTCGAGAACGTTGCTTATAAAGTTCATCAACTTCCTTAAAAATCGTGTTTTGTTACTTAAGTTAGCTGAAAAAATAACAGGAAAAGATAAACAGATTATCCTGAATACTTTAAAGACTAAATTAATTAAGTACAATGACAGCATGAAGTTTATATGGGCAAAATCCCCAAAGACAATTTTTTTGGATTATTTTCTGGCTTTGGGATTTGTTTTTTTTAATTATGCGGTTTTCTATGTGATTGTAATAGGTTTTCAATTTATTGCTAATGAGAAATTTGGTTTTACTTTATTAGACAGTCTTTCGATACAGGCATTTTTAAGTTTTATTGTCTATTATTTACCAACACCAGGTTCAAGCGGAGGTTTTGAATCTGTAATGTTCATATCTCTGAAGAACTTCATTCCCCAGCAATATTTAATTGTAAGCATCTCTGTTTGGAGGTTGGTTATTTACTATTTTTTGATTTTAATGGGCACAGTAATATTTATGTTCCACGTGAAAAAAAGTTTAGGAAAAGGGAGTAACTAATAATGAATTTACTGGTTTTAACCAAAAATTTTTTCCTCACAATAATTTACGAAATTATCTGGTTTTTTTATATAGTTTTTATTGTAGTTCCTTTACCATTGATCGTTAAGATAAAGAAGAAAGGGAAATTGTGTAAACCACCATATATATTGTGTTCAATTCATGTGGGTAACTTCGATCCTTTATTAATTACCAGAGTTAGCAAGATATTTAGAGTACGAGCTATGTACCAGGTTGATGGGCCATATCCCTTTTTGAGATTTTTTTACAAATCTATATGGCGATTTAGGGTTTCACAAGATCCAAAAATTAAGAAAGAAATCAATAATAAAACTGTAGATAAAATAGTCAATTTTCTAAAAAATGATGGAAGAATCATGATATTTCCAGAAGGTTACTGGAACTGGCAAAAAATACTGTATTCTGGAGTTGCTGAAATTGCCCATAAAGCAGATGTTCCAGTTATTCCTGTAGGTATCGAAAATGGTTATACGTTTAAACCAGAACTCGATAAACAACCTCCTTTAAGAGCGATAAAAAGAATATTTAAAGATTATAAGAAATTAAAGGAAGTTACTGTTCATTATGGTTCTCCTATATATCCAGATCAATCTCTTAAAGAAAAAGAAGATATCTCAAGAATTATGAACATACTTGAGAGTAAATTCGACGAATATTATAGAAATTTTTACAATATTGAAGGTCCGAAAATAATTGACAAAAACTGAGAATATGGCCTGACCTAAATGGTTGTATCTCTGAAACTCCGAAAACACCACCAATATTAAAATGTTAAATTTGTACCTGTTTTAGGAAAAATAAAACTGTTTTGATGATCTCTTGTTTCAGTTTGTTCTTTGACACTTATAACTGAGAAAAAGCGAGTGCAAAGGTCACAAGGAAAATGAAAATATTTACATAGCCACCGTTTACAAGTATTTTCACTTCTCGTTCTGTAATAGACATGGGACTGTATTCATTCATTCTTGAAATTCGGAACATGTAGAATGAAAAGAAAATATGTATGAAGAATACAATTACTGTTATGATACCGGCTGTGTTTAGTAGCTCAAAACGTTGTAGCATAGGATCTCCAGCTGTATATGCAGTTGTGGCGGTTCCGAGAAACAACAGCCAACATAAATAAACTACTCGTCTTTGAAATCTCATAGTTCTAAAAATGAATCCCTGCATTTCAGATGATGTTTTCCTTTTTAAGAGAGGTTTAATAAAACCGTTTACCCAGATTATTGATGCTCCCCAGAAAAACATTGACAATATTAAGAAAAATCTATTTACAACAAAAAAAACATCCATCAATTATTCCCCCTAATTTACGTTCCGAGTTTTTTTGCCATATTTCTTCCCAGTTCTTTTAAGGAAGATAGTTGCTCCTTTGTTGGTGCATGTCTAATTTCAAGAGTAGGCTCTACAAGTTCCCATTTTGAATTTTCCTGGAAGGATTTAAGTTCCTGTAATGCACCTGAACTCCAGCTATATGATCCAAATAAACCCAAAAGCTTGTTTTCTATCATTCTATTTGAAAGCTCTGCTAACAATAACTTCATTGGTGGAAAAAGTTCTGTATTGTATGTGCAACTGCCAAAAATGGCAGCTTTGAACTGCCAGATATCTCTAATTATATATGATAAGTGAGATGTAGAAATGTTGTGTATTCTAATATTTGTAACACCTTCTTCAGTTAATCCCCTTGCAACAGCTTCCATCATTGATTGAGTATTACCATACATTGAACCGAATACCAGCACGACCCCGGGATCTGATTCAAATCTACTCCATCTGTCATACAGGTCAATAATAGTTTTCGGATTCTTCCTCCAGATTGGGCCATGGGTTGCTGCTACTATGTTGATATCAACTTCGGCCTCTTTAAGTTTTTTCATTGCCCGTTGGACCATTGGACTGTAACGACCGACAATATTTGAAAAGTAGCGAAGTATTTCTCCTTCGAAATATTCTGTATCTACTTCGTCATCAAAAATTCCACCATTCAAAGTACCAAATCCTCCAAATGCATCACCTGAAAAAATGATTCCTTCTGTTTCCTCATATGTCATCATCGTCTCAGGCCAGTGCACCATGGGTGTCATGAAAAAACTCAACTTGTGTTTCCCTAGTTCAATTACCTGTCCATCCTTTATTTCTACGGTATTATCTTCGATATCATAAAAGCCTTTGAGGAAGTTCAATGTCTTGTTGTTTCCTACAATTTTTATATCTGGATATGCATCTTTAAGTGCTTCAATTGAACCTGAATGGTCAGGTTCCATATGGTTTATTATTAGATAATCGACCCCTTTTCCTTTAGGAAGGGTTTTTCTTATTCTTTTTAAAAAGGTTGGGAAGTAACAGCTTTTTACAGTGTCAAAAAGTGCAACCTTTTCATCATTTATTAGAAATGAATTATAGGAAATTCCTCTGGGCAATGGCCAGAGATTTTCAAAAAGTGCTGTGTCAAAATCATTGGCTCCAACCCAAAAAACATTCTTAACTATTTCAATAGGTCCGTTAATTCTAATCCTCCTCCATGTGTTTTAAAAGCTTTTATTTTATTCTACCATTATTAGTATAAACTGAAAGGTTTGAACTTTATTTAGACTTTATTGGTCTAATTAATATAACTAGGATCTGAATTGATTTTGAAGAATTATGTGACGCAGTGTTGGATATTAATATTGAGGTTACCAAAGATAAACCTTCAGGAACAAAATTAAAAATGTTGCGTTAACATTCATAGGTTACAATATTTATTGGATAGTGACTAACCCCCCTATCCCCCATAAGATAGACCCCCCACATTTAGCCGGATCACAGATCCGGTTTTTTTTATGCTTTGACTTGTTTATAATGTTATTAGACAGTGTATATTGGGGGAAATAAAATGAAGCTGGTAAATGGGGACCAGGTAAAATCTTTGATTAAATTGATATCAGGGTACAATCGTGCAGCTGGTACTGACGAATATCATAGAATTGCAAAAGAACTTGCTGATTATCTTTCCAGTAATGGTATTGCTTCTGACTTAATTTCCTTTAAAAAATACAAATCGGATGGTTTGGTTAAGTATGGTAATCTCAATACCCACAAAATATGGACACGAGGAGAATCATCTTTATGGCTTAAAAAACCCTACAGTCGATTTTTGGTGTCAACCAGGGAAACACCTCTTAGTATCGTGTTTGGTAGTGTTTCAACTGAGGGCAGAAAGAGTTACAGGCTTGTAGAGTACGGTGGCGATGAAAACTATAAAGATAAGGTAGTTTTAACAGATAAACATCCCTCTGATATTTTTGAAGATGTGGTTGAGAAAGGGAAAGCTCGAGGTATTATCAGCTGTCATATGAGAATGAAAAGTGAAAAGATAGGGCGACTTCCAGAACAGCTTTCCACATTAACAAACTATCTACGCCTTCCATATCATGAAAAGGCGATTAAGGATAAAGCTTTTGCTTTTTCTGTTACATATGAAGTATTTAATTTTTTGAAGACTACTCTTAAAAACAACGAGGAAGTAGAAATTGAAGTAGAAGTAAACTGTAAGCTCAAAAGTGGAAATATTGAGGTACTGGAAATCGACTTAACAAAGAAACAAAAAGGGAGATATGGTATTATCACAGCCCATCTTTGTCATCCTTCTCCAGGAGCGAACGACAATGCCAGTGGAGCTGCTCTTGCTATAGAGTTATGCAAAGAGTTAATGAAGAATGAATATTTACCAATGAAAGTAATCCTTGTACCTGAATTTTTTGGTTCTACGCCTTATGCTATAGAACTCGAAAATGAAGATGAACTACCTTTGTTTACAATCAATCTTGATATGGTTGGTGAAGATCAGGAAATCACAAAGGGAACACTACTTCTTACTGAAACCCCACCAGTTCTTCCACAAAAAGAGACCGAATTATTGTATTATTATCTGAAAGAAGGAATGCCTTCATATGGGTTCTTTCCCATAAAACGTTTTTATAGATCACCCTTTATGGGTGGTTCTGATCACTGTGTGTTTTCTGCTTATGGCGTACCTTCGCCTTTCATTGGTCATTTGCCAGACAAGTATTATCATTCAGATTTTGATGGGGTAGAGAACGTTGATCCTGTTGAGCTTGAGTGGGTTGGTAATGCTGTTTTGAAAACGTTAAATGTCAATAAAAGGAAAGAAGAGGACGTTAATATTTCCATCAGATCTCAGTTAATTGGAAGATTTGTGTATTACGAACAAAAGCTTTCAGGAAAACCAGGTAGTTATGAATTGATGCAAAGGATGATAAAAACCTTTGAAGTAGAAAGCTTTAATATTTCAGATCTTTTAGAAGTAAAAGGGCTAAGGAGTTCTAAAACACCTTTAATACCAAAATTTGAGGGAACCATTGGTTTTGATTGGCAGAAAGATCTTCCAGCAGAGCTTGAGCCTTACAAAGAGGAAACAGGCAATTGGGCTGAATTTATTAATATTGTTTCTAATGTCGTGGGAAGTCGTGAATCGGTTGAAACGTTGACCTCTGTATACTATAAACAATCTGAAGAAACTATTTCAAAATTGGTGGATTATCTGGTAGATAGCGGTTACTTTCAAACATAATTGGAGGGTTTTTAATGAGTCATATCGTAATAGATGGGGGCACTCAGCTCAAGGGAAGAGTTAAAGCAAGCGGTTCAAAGAATGCAGCACTTCCTATACTTGCAGCTACTGTTTTAGTTGACGACAGAGTAATAATCAAAAATGTTCCAGATTTAAAGGATGTTCATACAATGCTTTCTATATTGCAGCATGTTGGCAAACAGGTTTCCTTTTCCGATAATACTGTCATCGTTGATCCCGGGAAACTATTGATTGGAAGTATTCCATATGAACTGGTTGGAAAGATGAGAGCTTCATTCAATCTACTTGGCCCTTTAACAGTGGCATGTGGATGGGCTAAGGTTGGTAAACCAGGTGGTTGTAATATTGGACAAAGACCTGTTGATTACCATATAGATGGATTGAAGGCGATAGGCTTTGAAATTTTTGAGGAACACGGTGATATTCATAGCAAAATAATGGATAGCGTTGCAAAAAGAATCAGCTATGAATTGCCATTTCCAAGTGTTGGTACTACTGAGCAATTAATGACTTCAGCAGCTTTTATTCCAGGAATGGAACTCGAACTTGAAAACGTAGCCAGAGAACCTGAAATAGAGGATCTGCAGAATTTTCTTAATGCCATGGGTGCAAACATTACGGGAGCTGGGACCAACAGATTAACAGTAATAGGTAGCAATAACAAAAAGGGTGTTGAATACGAAATTATCCCCGACAGAATAGAAGCTTGTACGTATCTGCTTGCAGGTATTGCAACAAAAGGTAAGGTTAAGGTGGAAGGTCCCTTTGCCAAGTATTCAGAGGCTTTTTTGAAAAAGGTTAAAGAACTAGGTGTTGATGCTGAGATAAACGAGGAATATGTTGAAGTTTCAGTAATTTATTCACTAAAACCTCTTAAGGTAAGCGCAGAACCATATCCAGGATTTCCAACAGATCTACAACCAATAATAACAGCTGTTTTATGTACTGCAGAAGGGGATTCTCAGGTAGAGGAGCTTGTCTTTGAAAACCGCTTTGGTTATGTTGATGAATTGAACAGAATGGGAGCCAGGGTAAAGGTTCATGACAGAACAGCTTTTATATCGGGTGTAAAAAAACTAAGCGGCACCAGGGTAAGCGCTCCGGATATTCGTGCAGCAGCAGCTTTACTGGTGGCAGCTTTGTCAGCTGAAGGAGAAAGTACTATTGAGAATGCTAGCCATATATTTAGAGGTTATGAAAGTCTAAGGGAAAAATACAGGGATCTTGGCGCGAAATTGGAAATATATCCTGATGAGTAGGATTGATTCATGAGAAATTACATCGATCTGGTTAAAAGTGGAAAAATAAATGATATTGAGAAGGAACTAATGGAGCATATGGAAAACTGCAAACTTTGCCCTAGAGAGTGCGGAGTAAACAGATATACTGATATGGGCATCTGTATGCAGGGTGATAATCCTCGAATATCAAATGTGGTAAGGCATTTTGGTGAAGAACCTCCACTGGTAAAAAGTGGTGGTTCAGGTACGATTTTCTTTTCAGGTTGTACCATGAAATGTGTTTATTGTCAAAATTTTGGTATAAGCCAGAAAAATTACGGTAATGATATTTCAGTAGAAGAGCTTGCCCGGATATTTGTAGATTTACAGAGTAACGGAGCAGAAAATATCAATCTTGTTACTCCAACATCTCATCTTCCATTCATAGTTTCGGCATTAAAAATTGCTGCTAAAAATGGGCTGGTACTGCCTATAGTATATAATACAAGCGGATATGAAAAAACAGAGATATTGAAACTTATTGACGGGATCGTTGATATTTATCTTCCGGATATTAGATATACAGATGACAGCATTGGAAAAAAATACTCAAAAGTGAATAATTACTGGACAGTCACTAGAAAGGCAATTAAAGAGATGTTCAGACAGGTTGGTGCTTTTAAAGAAGAGTTAAAAAAAGGTCTTATAATAAGGCATCTAGTTTTGCCGGAAAATCTTGCAGGAACTGAAAAAATGGCAGAGTTTGTTTCATTTGAGCTTTCTCATTCTGTACCCATTTCACTTATGTCGCAATATAGGCCTGTTCACAGAGCAAAAGAATATAAGAAAATTGCCAGGAGAATAACTTATGAAGAATACAACAAAGCACTGGATATTATTGAAAAATACATGTTAACCGGATGGATGCAGCATTTTAAAATGGAGGAAGGCTTCAGAGTGAAGCCAATTATCAAAGAATGATTATTTTTGTGGCATCTTTAATGATATGGTTCATGCTTGCACCAAATTACTCACTAGAAAATATAATATTTGCGTTGATTATTTCCGTTGTGGCAGTTTACTTTTCAAGAAAATTACTTCCTCGAGGTAATTCACTAAGAGCATCTATGAAGATACTATCGAAGTATCCTTTAGCCTTGTTTCAATCAATAACATTGATTTTTAGAAAGCCAAATTTTACTGCATACGAGACTGAAGTTCCCGAAAACAGAATAGATGAGTTTGCCAAGATTATTTCTGTTACGCTTACACCTGAAGAAATCGTTGTCATGAAAGAAGATGACAAATTAGTTGTTCATGGAGTAAAAAAATGATTACTTTTGTAGCTACAGGACTTGCATTTTTTCTTACAATAATTATGATGTTGTATACGAAAGATAGAAACCCATGGAAGACATTAATAGCATATTCGTCAATAATGCAAAAGGTAGCAGTTTTGATGATTTTTCTTGATGGTTTTTTTAGTATAAATTTTCTTTCAGAGCTTGTTCTGGTGTTCCTTTTAATGAATACTGGTGGAACCATCATAGCTGCCTATTTTCTTGGAGTGAGAGAATGATAACAACGGCATATGTTTTGTTTTTTGCTGGAGCTTTTTTGTTGGTATTAGGCACAATACGTGCTGTAATTAGTAAAACAGTGATAATAACGTTACACTTTCTGAGTGTTGCGGATACAATAGGGTTAAGCCTACTTATTCTCTCAGCTGCTTTCATGGGTTTACTGGGAGTTATTGAAACAATTGTAATTCTGGTGGTACTGATAATTATGAGCCCTGCAATAACACACATAATTGCTAGAGCTTCTTTAAAATCCGGGAGAAAGTGAAATGAATTATATAATAATTCTTTTTGCAGGACTATATGTTATTTCTGCTGCTGCTGTTACAATAGTAAAATCCTCTTTTAAAAGTGTCCTTTGGTACGGGATTGTTGGTTTTTTCTCTTCAGTATTGATGCTCCTTATTGGAGCTCCCGATGTGGCTCTTACACAGTTTACTGTTGGTGTTGTTCTGATTTTTCTCATTTATGTAATGGCCATTAGAAAACAAAGAAAAGTGAGAATGGGTTTTGTTGAAACTCCCTATATGATAGAAAGAAACGCCAATGGTTTTGAAGGATTGGAATGGCAGATAATATCAAGAATTGAAAAAATTGAGGGTTATGAAATTGAATCAGTGCAGTACAACAGTATTGATGAAGCGATCAATGACCTCAAGAAGAGAAAGCTGGATATCTTGTGCGGTGGAATAACGAAAGAGATAACAAAATCAACAAAAGAAATTGAGTATTTACCATATCTTGAAACAATGATTTTTAATCATAACGGTGAAGAAATTGATTACGTTCACCTAAAATCTCTTTCTAAAAAGAAGAGCGAAATCGAGGCACTGCCTTCACATAGAACGAATTATGTTTTCTTGTTTTCTGAAGCTTCGCTGGATATAAAGGAAGTTATGGAAGAAAACATAAATGATCTCAAGGAAAATAGTGAAATCGAAAAGATGGTGGAGAGATATTTATGAAGAAAATAGTCTTTTCGATTATTTTTGTATATTTTATCGTTGTTTTTATGGTTCATTTTATACCAGCTTTTGGAACTGCTGTAACAGATAATAATGTACATTTAATCTGGGAAAGAACGAATCTGCCAAATACAGTCACCGCAGTTTATTTGTTAATCAGAGTATATGACACAGTTTTCGAAGTGCTTTTATTTTCACTTATTGTGGTATCTGTTGGTTTTCTTTTAAAGTATGAGCCAAAAAGTGAAATCTCAGAACAAACAGTTTTTTTAACAGCAAGGGTTTTTAGTGGTGTAATAATGGCTATCTCTATAGTAATTTTCTTGAATGTGGTTTTGAGAGGTCATATAACCCCTGGGGGTGGTTTTGCTGGAGGAGTAATACTGGCCAGCGGGGTTGTTTTGTATGGAATTTGCTCGAATTTTATTAAGGCACTTGCACATTATGACGTTTACAAAATAAAGTTTTTTGAGACAATATCATTTGTTGCTGTAATTTCAGTCATGACAATGGTTTCGGTATTTCCTGATGTAGTTTTGGTTTTTACCAGCCCACCAGAAGCTTATTCTGTATTAAGCGGAGGAATCATCCCATTGATAAATCTTTTAATTGGTTTCAAAGTGTATGCTGGTTCGTGGAAACTGGCTAGCGAATTTGTAGTCAGGAGGGGTACGCTTTGATTTCATCGATTATCATTTTGACTGCGATGGTATCTTTTTTTATTGGTATTGCAGGATTGTTTTTTAATAGGAATATCTTAAAAAAGGTGCTATCTCTTGCAGTGGTTGAGATATCAACAGTTTTGTTTTATACGGGAATTTCTTCTGTAAATGGTATAACAGCACCAATTATTACTTCTGTTGATGGTTATGTGATAACAATGGCCAATCCCATTCCTCAAGCTGTCATTATAACTGGTATTGTGATAGGTTTTGCTGTTTTGAGTCTTTTATTAGTATTTACAGTAATGCTTCACAACAGATATCACACGCTTGATGTGCATACAATCGAGCGTATTTTTGAAAGGGAAACACAATGATTGTATATCTTGTAATAGTGCCCATTATAGCTGGAAGTGTTTCCATGATTTTCCACAGATGGAGAATGCTGTCCATATCATTGCTTTTTCTTTCTCTTGGTGTATGTGGTGTATTTATTCCTTTTCTGCTGGGTAAGGAGTTTAGTTATGCTCTTGGAAATTGGGGCAATCTGGGTATTTCAATAGGTTATGACGAACTTACATTACCTTTTTTACTGGCTTCTCTGGTAATTATTGGAGCAGTTGCAATAAATTCGTTGAAAAAAAACTACAGCGGGCTATTTTATGATTTGCTAACACTATTATATGGTTCATTAAATGCTGTATATATTTCACGTGATTTGTTTAACATTTATGTCACTTTCGAGCTTGTTTCAATTATTGGTTTTCTGTTGATTGCTTATAGAAGGAAGTCAAAACAAATATGGGCTTCTTTGAAATACATGATTATTGCTTCTTTGGGATTCTATATATATCTTATAGCTATCGGTCTAATATATTATCAAACGGGTAGCTTTAGCTTTGAATCTCTAAATGAAATAGGAACATTTTTGCCTGCATTGATATTCATAGGTTTATCTGTAAAATCAGGTTTGTTTTTTGTTTCTATGTGGTTACCCGATGCTCATAGCGGAGCGCCAACAGAGGTTTCACCAATATTGTCTGGGATAATGGTAAAAGTAGAAGATTACCTGATAATAAGATTTTTACTTTACGATTCTTTTTACTGGTTAAGTAATGTCTACCTTGTTATTGGTTCAATCAGTGCCGTTATAGCTGTCATATTTGCAATGAATTCTAAAAAGGCAAAAAGTATTTTGGCCTACCATACACTTTCTCAGGTGGGTTTTATTGTTGCAGCGAGCAACATTGCCGGTGCCTGGCATGGGTTCAGCCACGCTGTTTTTAAGGGCCTTTTATTTATGTCTGTCGGTAATATTTATGAGAGATTAGGTACCCAGGATATTTCTAAATGGAAAGGAAAATTACTCAAAAAGGAATATATACCACTTTTTGTGGGGGCTCTTGCTATAAGCGGTGCGCCATTAACATCGGGTTTTGTAACAAAGGGAAGGATTCTTGATTCAGTACCTTACTTTTCAGATGTTCTGCTTATTGCTGCGTCAATTGGGACAGTAATGAGTTTTTCTAAATTCATTTTTCTTGGATATAGCAGGCAAAAATCAAAGCAAAGTTGGAATGTTAACACGGCTTACTGGATATTGATTTCGATAATATTTTTACACGGAATAATTGGTTTCAACTTCCATCATTTTGTTGAATCTCTTATTGTCATTTCGCTCGGGATTTTAGCCTATTTTGTATTTAGAAGTTCTTTTAAACCTTTGCCAAGATTGTTTGAAAGGCTTGACAATGCTCTAGGGATTTATTTTGTTTTTATTGGAATTGTTCTTACATATTTGTTCTTTTTGCCTTGAAAAGGTCATTATCATAGTTTATAATTATTTTACTTACGCCTGTAGCTCAACTAGGCAGAGCGGCGGTCTCCAAAACCGCAGGTTGGGGGTTCGATTCCCTCCGGGCGTGCCAAAAGAGGAGCATATATGCTCCTCTTTTTTTATTATATAGGAGTTATCAAAAGTTGGTTAGCGAGTGATTCATGTTGTGTCAAGTACCTGCTGTAAAAATGACCTGAATCCTAAAATAGGTTATATTACATAGTTAAGTATCTCCTTGAAGTTATCCATTCTTCATTTATGTTAATCAATATAGATACTGCTAATCTCAAAAGAGATTCATCATTGGGAAACGCACCAACTACCTTTGATTGTCTCTTAAGTTCTTTATTTAGTCTTTCCATCATGTTGGTTGTTCGTATTTTTTTCCAGTGGTTTCTGGGATAAACTTTGAAACTGAATGATTTGTAAAAGAATCCTTTTAAAGGTTGCTGAAATCAACTTTTTTGATTCCCAATCTGGATAATACTTCTTTTACATTCCTTGTAGATACTCCCTGTATATACGA
>JAYEJL010000079.1:0-2597 GCA_034660555.1 Thermotogota bacterium | reverse complement strand
TTCCTTTTTTGTTTTTGATTTTGAATCTGACTTCAGCGTCCTAAAAAGAATTGTGAAGCTGTAATTCTGATTTTCACTCAAACTTTCAAGCTACAGTCGTTCCTATCAGCTTCTAAAATGTCCGGATGGTTCCATCTATCACAGTTTGAACATTTCGGTTTCGCATTCGCTTTATCAGCGCTACCTTGATAAGACTCACAGTTTGTGTTCAAACACGGATTTTGCGAAGTTTGTTACGCCTTACGCTTTACAGCTAATAGCTGGATGTCTCTAGGAAATATACACGGATGATGAAGACTTTGCAAACGGAGTGTTGATAATTGTTCACTAAATACTTTACGAAGAAACGTTACTAGCGAAATATCCTGTAGAAACCATAACGGAAAACAAGGAGACTGCGACCTCTTCAGTCACATAGCAGCTTCAACAATGAAGGCTGATGAACTAAATGTTACACTCCTATATCATGAAAGCGAAGCTCACATAAACATCGGTATTCATTTATCACACCCACCATATGACGAAAGAACACAGGTTCGAATGTTCAGAATAAAAAGGGCTTATAAGAATAGTTTAATGTGGTTCTGTTGTATCTCTTGGTGTTTGGTTTCGGTGTTGCAAAAACGGTGGTGTTAAGGTTTTAGGCATTCAACTTTAATTCAACTTTGTGTTTATTCACATATACTTTAAATTTTGCTAGAATGTCCATGCCTAATACACTAGGGGTGTATCTAAGCAGTTTTTCCCTTTCCTCGCTTGTTATGTGAGGGGGTGGGCAAATCACCCTAAAACCACTGCTATATTTAACTTTATGTTCGTTCTCACCAAACTTGAAAGTGAGAGTAACAAGCCGATTTATCATCTTAGTTTTGAACATTCCTCCAAAACCTACAGCTTCATACTTCGATTCGGGGAGGACGGAACAATCAAGTCCCATAAGTTTTGCGTCCTTTTCTGTGATTGCAGAAAAAACAGATCCAGTATCAACCAGAAAATTGATTATTTTACCTAGACGATATGCGGGGACTTCAAAAAGAATTGGGATTGTCGGTCGCTTGCCGATAATTAGCCCAGTGAATTTAAATGTTGTTCACCAATGTTGAAACTTTTAGAAAAACATCGCAATCGGTTTTGATTGTACATACTCAACTAATATGCTGTTTGGGTCGTACTTTCTGGCAACATTCATTATTTCATTAAAGGTGCTGGCACTTTCAATAACCTTCCCACCATGTATCATAATCCAACGGTTGTCATACTTTTTCTTTAAACCACTCAACATTCCTTTTCGAAATCCTAAATAGTTCCTCTTTCTCCATTTTATTTCACCATCGAAGTGCATGCTGAGTACGGTATACTTATAGTGTAAATGTGTCCGAAAAACCATTCTTTTAGCCTTTCTTTGGGACAAAATGGGACAAACTATGTAAATACCTCTTTACCTATGGGGTTTTAATAGCTAATTAAAGAAGGAGGCTAGCTTCTAAGAAAGCACATACAGACTTTGTCTTTTGTTTCGCAATTCCAGTGTATCTTTCTGGATGTTTGAGTATATCTTTCTGTTTTTCTGTCATTTTTTCCAAGTATGGTTTAATATTTTTATCTTTCCATATAATTTCTATTAATTTTTGACCACTTTTTCTAGCTTTTAAAGCTATTTTCCGAGCATAATCGTAGGCGTTTGGGTGACCATGGATAGCTAATAGAATATACAGTGGTTCGGCAACAGCCTCGTCTTTACTTGATTCTACATGTTTTCTCAGGTTTCGTTCATTTATTTCTACTTTTGTAAGTGCATCTCTCAACCAATTAATTGAATGGTCGAATGCTGTAAACAGTTCCAAAAGAAACCTGCTAGAGGCAGAATTTGTCAAGTCACGTTGATGCTCCGAGATTTCATCCATAAATACAGTGATAATCCTCGGTACAAATGCCTTCCACATGCTTTTGACATGCTCGAAGTCCCACGGATTTATCTTTTGAGGCATCGTCGAAGACCCGACTCTTTCTTCTTCTACCACTTCTTCTACTTCTTGAATTTCGCTTCTTTGAAGGTGTCTGAAATCGTCGGCGAGATTTGCCAGAACAGAAAAGCAAGATACGACGGAACAAGCCAAATCTGTAATAAACTGTGGCTCAACTATTTGAGTAGAATGTGTAGCAGGCTTTAATCCCAACTCTGCGAGAACCTCTTTCTCAAATCTTTCTGGATCAGAAAAGATTAGCGAAGCGGCATTGTATGCCCCAACGGAACCCGAAATCTTACCTCGCAAGTTATCGACAGCGCTGCCTATCGCTTCTATTCTGTTTGCCAATCTGCTTACATATTTAGTCATGGCAAATCCGAAGGTAATTGGCTCTGCATACTAACCATGCGTTCGCCCAATCTGGATCATGTCACTTGTTTCTCGGGCCTTCTGAATTAATAACTTCTCCAGCTCTAACAGATCTGGCAAAATTACTTTTATAAACAAATCTTTCAAGCGCATGGCAGTTGCAGTATCAGTAATATCATTAGAGGTAGCTGAAAGGTGTATGAAGGGTTTTGCTTCAGTACTTACCCTACGTCGTATGCAGTTTACAAGGGCTCTCACACT
>JAYEJL010000078.1:0-13435 GCA_034660555.1 Thermotogota bacterium | reverse complement strand
TGAAAACTGAAATTATTGAAAAAATGAATTATATTGATGAAACAAAATTCAGTTTGGACAACTACGCTATACCGATGGCTATAGATAATGTCCCACCAATTTACAAACCTATTGAGCTTATAGAACGCTGGAATAAAGAATTTGATAATCCTGTAATTGAGACTTCTACTGTGACATCATTCTTTGAGCAACTTGAAGCGAATCGAGATAAACTAGAAAAAATTTCAGGAAACTTTAATGGATGGTGGACATCAAATATATTAAGTTATCCAAGAGAAAACGATCTGGCGAAAAAGACCTTTTCTAATCTGCATGGGTCAGCAATGCTTGATAGTTACAACAGCAATTTCCTCTCCAAAGAAATTCAGACAGAATTTGAAAGACTGGCATCTTTTGATGAACATTCTGGTGGTGGTGGAGTATATAAATCTGAAGATACCTTTGAAATATTAGAAGCGGTAAAAGAGGGGTTTGGAAGGATTCATAAAGCCTATCATAATTCTGAAAAAATAATTGAAGCAGAAAGGAATCGCATTTTTTGTGAAGGAAATGATCTTGTAATAATTAACTCTCTATCTTTTTCAAGAAATTCAATTGTTTGCTATGAAAGTAATGAGCTTAAGAATAAAAAAGTCTCTATAACAGATAACGATAACGGGAAAATTGTACCTGCTGGTGTTTTTGGAAATACTGTTTATTTTGGTCCTGTGATGATTGAACCGTTCAGTTACAGAACTTTTTCGTTAGATTATCGAGAAAATGATAGCAGAAAGCCGGAGGTAAAAGAAGGTCAAATAAAGATTGAAAATGATTTTTACAGGATTAAACTGGATGGATTTGGGAATATTATTTCAGTGGTCGATCTGGAGCTCAATTGTGAGTTGGTTGAGAAAAATAAGAACTTTGGAAAGATTTTAATCACCAGACAAAAGGTGAATCCCATAGACAACCTTGATAATGCTCCGTTACATGATGAACTGTATACGGGGAAGAGCAGCGAAATGTTTATTGAAGATTTTTTGCCAGGTTCAGCCAAATATATTATTAGGAAAGAAGAAGTAGGCCAGTTTGTTGAGATTGAAATAGAAGGAAAATATCGCTCACCAATGAAAAAAACATTATTTCTTCCAGATAAGAGTAAAGAATTATACTTGACATTAAAAATTGACTATCTTTACGACATTGGTCCTTCTGATTTCCTTTTTAACGAATGGTGTATAAACAGTGTGAAACCTGAAGTCAACTACACTACTCCAGGGAAGATTCAAAACCTGAATAATTTGATTTCAGGCAGTGGCAAGGATGCGCTTACAGTTCTTGATGCTATCCAAATTGCAGATGATGAAAAATCAGTAAATTTATCATTTAAGGGAATAAACCTTTTTGATGTTGCCAGTCCATCACCATTTAAATTTCGAAAAACGTTGACTGAAACATCAAATATTTACTTTCGACTACTTAATGGAAACATGCAAAATCGATTTGCAAGTCCATATTTAAATGGTAAACCTTACATATTCTCCGTAAAATTGTCTTCAGGCAAGAAAAGTGATGAGCTATTTTCTTATGGAAAGGATTACAGATTTCAAATGAACGCTTTCAAAGGTAAAAGTGCGAATTCTAGCGGAAGGTTTCATGATTTTGAAAGCACAAAAAATATTGAAGTAAACTTTTTGGATGGCTGTATGGATGAAAATGCGCAATTACTTTTAAAGGAAAATGAAGGAAAAAGGGGTAGCTTGAAATTAACAGGTTCAAGAAACACAATTGTTTCGATTTGCGAAGACATAAATAAGAAGGTATTTTTTAAAGGGAGTTGTAGAAAAGTTTCACTGAAGCCTTTTCAAAATCTCATCGTATCTATAAGTAAAGAGGTGGATCAATGAGAGGGGATTTTGATCAATTAAGAAAGGTTTTAATGCTGGAAGGTGAACCTAGATACGTTCCAAAAGCTGAACTATGGATAGATAGAAAAATTATGTCTGATTTTTTAAAAAGAGAAGTTAAGGATGCCGTTGTTGATACTGAAAATGTCGTTGAGTTCTGGTATAGAGCAGGCTACGATTATGCTCATATAGTTCCATCCTATACTCTTCATGAAAGAGTTGAATGGGTAAATGAGCACACTGGAGCTATTACTTCATGGGATGAATTCAAAACATTTCCCTGGCCAACAATTGATGAAGTAGACTTCACTCCAGTGGAAAATGCTGTAAGGGTTCTCCCTAAAAAAATGAAGGTTATCTCCGGTACATTATCAGGTGTTTTTGAAGAAAGCTGGATGTTAATGGGATTTGAAACATTCGCATTAAAGTTGATTGAAGATTATTCTCTCGTAAAGGCAGTTGTTGATCGTGTTGGGGCTTTAATGTATGAAATTATCGATAAGGTTACACAAATAGATGGAGTTGGGGCAATATGGCATTCAGATGACATTGCATATAAAACATCAACATTGCTATCACCTGAACACTATCGAAAGCTAATATTTCCATGGTACAGACACTTCGGAAGTCTTGTTCATGCAAGAGAGTTACCTTTTATGTACCATTCGGATGGATGTCTCTGGAATGTTCTGAATGATTTGGTTGATTGTGGATTCAATTCGATTCATCCTGTTGAACCATTGAGTATGGATATTTTTGAGTTGAAAAACAGATTTGGAGATTCGTTGTGTATTATTGGGAACATCGAAGTGGATAGTTTTCTTACCAGAGGAACACCTCAGATGATAGAAATAGAAGTTAAAAGGAAGATTGAAGGGCTTGCCCCGGGTGGCGGTTATTGTTGTGGTTCAAGCAATACAATACCAGAATGGGTTCCGTATGAAAATTATGTCTCGATGATAAACGCCATAGAAAAATATGGCAGTTATTAGTTAGAAGGGGGGTTAATTATATATGACTTCAAGAGAAAGGGTGTTAACCACACTGAATCATAAAGAGCCTGATAGGGTTCCTATAGATTTGGGCGGGATGCGTTCCACTGGAATACATGCAATTGCCTATAAAAATCTGAAGGAGTTTCTTAATTGCATGAACAAAGAAATAAAGATATATGATATCTATCAACAATTAGCTTTGGTTGAAAATGATATAAGAGAAAGAGTTCATGGAGATGTTGTTGAGTTAAAAAGGCTAGATGGTGGTTTTGGTACTAAAATAAATGGTTGGAAAAGATTTCAAATGTTTCCTGATGGTGGGGAATATTATGTACCAAAAGACTTTTATCCAGAAGTAGAAAGTGACGGCTCTCTAATAATTAAAAATAATAATAAAGTGGTCGCAACCATGCCAAAAGGTGGTTATTATTTTGACGGTTGTTATTTTCCACTGTCAGGAGTTAAAGAAAAGGCTGAAATAGATAAAACTTTAGATGAATATATTAACGATGAAGAGCTTGATTTTTTAGAAGTACAAGCTAAAGAGATTAGAGAAAACACTGATTGTGCTATCATGGGTTCTTTTGGCGGGAATTTTTTAGAGGCCGGACATGGTTACTTTGGTTATCAGGAATTTATGGAGCGAATAATCACTGATAAAACGTTAATTGAGTATTTTCTCAATAAACTGGAAGAAAAATACTTGCACGATCTTGAGAAATATCTAAACAGAGTAGGTAAATATCTCGACATAATTGTTTTGGGTGATGATTACGGTACTCAAGAAAATTCTCAAATATCTCCAAAGATGTTCAGAGAAATGTTTAAACCCCACATGAAGACATTATGCGATTTTATCAAACACAAGAACAAAAATGTTCGAATTTTTTTGCATTCCTGCGGCTCTGTAATAAAACTCATTCCTGATTTTATCGATGCTGGAATTGAAATATTAAATCCCGTTCAAACAAATGCCAGAGGGATGGACCCCGAGGTTCTGAAAAAGAAATTTGGTGAAGATCTTACATTTTGGGGTGGAGGATGCGACACACAGCATATTCTCCCCTTTGGAACC
This sequence comes from Thermotogota bacterium, assembly GCA_034660555.1. Lineage (GTDB taxonomy): Bacteria > Thermotogota > Thermotogae > Petrotogales > Kosmotogaceae > JASMTM01. The sequence goes on along the minus strand of JAYEJL010000078.1, from coordinate 9,479 downwards.
CTTGATGAACTTAAAGATGATATTAGAAAACGTGAGGATATTTTTGCTCCTGGTGGTGGCTTCGTATTTTCAGCAATACATAATGTTCAAAAAGAAGTTACTCCACAAAAAATAGTGCTGCTATATGACAGTGCTTATGATTTTGGCTTTTATAGAAAGTGAGGTACATTGATGAAAAGTAAAAAGGGGAAAGTCTTTGTTATATCCCATACACACTGGGATAGAGAGTGGTACCAGCCATTTCAAAAATTCAGATTCAGATTGGTGGAGATGATAAACGAACTCATCGATGTATTGCAGAGTAATAAAGAATTTACCTGTTTTAACCTTGATGGTCAAACAATGATGCTTGAAGATTATCTAGAGATTATCCCGGAAAATAAGGAGAAATTAATTAACCTTGTGAAGTCGGATAAATTAGGAATTGGTCCCTGGTATGTGCAGATGGATGAATTTCTTGTAGATGGTGAATCAATAATAAGAAATCTAATGTATGGCAAAGCTCTTGCGAAAGAATTTGGAGGCATTCAATCTCTTGGTTATTTGCCTGATAGCTTTGGACACAATTCACAAATACCACAGATACTTAGAGGTTTTGATATAGAAACATGTCTTTTATGGCGAGGCATTTCCGGTGACGATTTACCCTGGGAATTTATTTGGGTAGGCGCAGATGGTTCAAAACTGATGTCATACAGATTGCCTGAGCCCATAGGATATTGCAACGCTTCTGTAACCCCTGAAGGCAAAAAGGTTGACAAAGAAATGCTACTAGAGTTAAAAAAGGAATTCTCGGAGAACACAAAAACAGGATTGGTTTTATTGATGGATGGATGTGACCATAAGAAGTTGAATGTTTCAATACCAGACATTATTGCTTATATGCAAAATAATGACATCGAAAATAGCTATGAACAGGTTTTGTTGAATAGGCTTTCAGATGAAATAAAAGCAAGATATGTTAAAAACATGAAAATGCTTCCAGTAATCAAAGGCGAGTTAAGATCTGTAAATAAATCAAAGAGAGGGGCTATGAATTTCATATTACCAAATGTTTTGTCATCACGATACAATAACAAAAAGGCAAACTGGAAGGCGATGAATGAAATTGAAAAGGTGACTGAACCGTTGGCTGTTCTCAGCTGGTTGAAGGGACAGCCATATCCGGAAGCGTTCCTGGATAAATCGTGGAAACTGATCTTAAAGAACCATGCACATGACAGTATAGGTGGTTGCAGTACTGATGAGGTACACAGGGATGTTCAGTCTCGTTTTGAATGGGCATCTCAGATAAATGACAGTATAGTGAAACGCTCTTTAGTAAATTTGTCGGGAAATTCAGCAAATGAACCTCAGGATCATTTGTTCATTTACAATCCTGGTTTTGTCGATACTGATGAATATATTCATTTCACAGCAGATGTTTTAGCAAGCATGTTTAATCAGCAGAAAAAAGGTTTGGTTTTTGAAGATGAAAATGGAGAAATACTTGACAGTAAATTGATTGCAATGAAAAAAAGAACAAAGGCACTTGATCATTTTGGTAGCTCAGCACCTATTTTTGATGTATACGAAATAGAAGCAGTTGTTCGAAAGAAATTATCAGGAATGGGATTCACCAAATTAAAATTGAAAGCTTCTAACGTAATGGAAGAAGCCTCTTATGTGAAAGAAACAGATAAGCTTCAGAATGAATATTTAACAATTGAGCTCCTGAAAAGCGGAGAAATAAAAGTAACCAATAAGGAAACATCGAAATCAGTAATAACAAATCATTTTGTTGATAGTGGGGACAACGGAGATGGTTATGTAAGTTCAATACCCAAAAAAAATGTTGAAATTAGTAGTCTAGATAAACTTATGGAATTTAAAATTGAAAAGAGTTATTTGTTAGATACAATGAAGTTTAAATATGTATTCAAAATACCAAAAAAACTTGACAATAATGGACAGGCACGAAGTAAAGAAACTGATAAAATTGAAATCGATACAAGAATAATGCTAAAAAAAGATTCAAAAAGAATTGAGTTTAAAACCAGAATTTTGAATCGTTGTGACAACCATAGAGTTTTTATTAAATTTATTCCTGAAAATTTTACAGGTGATTTTTTTTATACAACACCTTTCGATCTTGTAAAGAAAAATAACAAACAGTTCTTTGATGAAAAGAAACCTGACCACTGGATAGAAAATCCACCAGCAGCTTTCCCTAATCAAGGGTTGTTTGGAGAGTTATATGAAGGAAAAAGTTGTGAAGGTTACGCGATAGCAAATAGAGGTATATACGAGTTTGTGAAAACCAAAGAAAGTTTAGACCTCACATTGCTTAGATCTGTTGGACATATTGGGTCTCCATATGGACTTTCATGTATGAAACGAAATGCTGGACCTTCAATAGAAACACCGGAAGGACAGATGCACGGTACTTATTCCTTTGACTATTCTTTGTTTTTCTTTTCTTCTATGGAAGAACTGATAAAGGAAAATGAACGATATCAGAGTATACCTGTAGCCATATCTTCCAGTGGAAACCAGGATTATATTATTGAACCTTTTTCTATAGAAACAAAAACAACAAAACTAACAGCTTTAAAAAGATCAAATGATGGGGAAGGAATAATATGTCGATTTGTAAATCTTGGATCTGAAACAGATTATGTAAAGATTAGAAGCAGCTTTAAAATAAAATCTGCGTACGAATGCAAATTGGATGAAACAGTTACTGGCAATTTGGTTGTGAATGATGGCATTTCAACAAGATTAAAGTCGAAAGAAATAAAAACATTAAAACTTGTACTAAAGGAGGGCACTAAATGAGCCTACTAGAAAAACTCAAAGATTCAATTGTAAATACCAATCCTGGAGCAGCAAAAGAACTGACAGAACAAGCACTGTCTGAAGGTTATGATGCAAAGACAATACTTGATGATTCACTAATCCCCGGAATGGATGAAGTTGGCAGGTTATTTAAGGAAGGTGACTATTTTGTTCCTGAAGTTCTTGTTGCTGCCAAGGCAATGCATGCTTCAATGGATATTATTGAGCCATTGTTAGTTAAGGGCGGTGTGAAGAAAGCAGGAAAAGTTATTGCAGGAACCATCGATGGTGACCTTCATGATATAGGGAAAAATCTTGTATGCATGATGTTAAAAGGAGCAGGATTTGAAGTCGTCGATCTTGGTGTAGATGTAAAACCAGAAGCTTTTGTGAAAGCGGTAAAAGAAGAGAAACCAGGGTTTCTACTCATTTCAGCACTTCTTACGAGTACTATGATTAATATGCCCAATGTAATAAAAGCACTTGAAAATGAAGGTTTGAGAGACAAAGTTAAGGTTATTATCGGAGGAGCTCCTGTTAGTGAAAGCTATGCAAAAGAAATTGATGCAGATGGATATTCTGAAGATAGTACCGGCGCAGTAGATTTGTTAAGAAAATTGGTCAAACAATGAGGTAACATATTTGTAGTTTACTATTCATAAAAGAATTGGGAAGGTTTTTCTTGATATGTGTGGTAGGCAAGAAACTGAAAGGATAACCCGGTTCTTTTTGCTAGAGCCCTTACAAATAATTTACTGAATTACAATACAAAAGAGATAATAGATGATACCGCTAATTTCTAAAAACGCTTTGAGAAATTAGTAGAATGCTGAAACTAATGAAATGCCAGTTATTTTTGTCTTACCTCAGCATTTATATGATCAAGTACCCTGAGTTTTTTATTGTTTTCAGTTTCACAAAACTTCTTTTAATAATCCTTAATCAGCCTGTGTTATTATCTGTTAGGAAAACTAAGTAAGTTTTTGTGTGGAGGTAAATAGATGAAAAGGCGACTTCCGCTTCTCATAACCGCTTTGTTACGATTTACAGCAGTACTCAGTTTTGGAATGCTTTTACAATTGAGGCTTAGAGAACTTGGAGCCTCAGTATTTATTATAAGTTTACTAACTACTGTCAGAGGCGGAGTAATGACATTTGGTTCGCCAATATGGGGAGCACTTGCTGATGAAAGACAATACAGGAAATCGTTGATGATATTTCTTATTGTGCTTCCAGGCTTTCTTTACATTCTTTATGCCTTTTTACAGATTCCTTATCATTTTATCTTGCTCGCGGGAGCAATTGCTTTCTTTTCGTCAGGATTCAGACCGGTTGTACTTGCAGTAAGTACAGTTAGTGCGGGTAATTCAGTAGGCAAATCCTCACGAGAGATATCATTTATTAATGCAGCAAGTTCACTGGGTATGTTTCTTGGAAGAGTGCTCGTTTCTTTGTTATTGATAGTACTAAGCGTTCAAAATACACTACTCTTTTTTGGATTGCTTGTTTTTGTGGCTGCTCTACCCGCTTTAATGATAAAAGAAACCAAAAGAACCAATATTAGAGAAAGATATGGCAATATATTACACAGAATATTTCCCATTACAGTAGATTCTACACCTCTTAAGCAAAACGGTTTATGGGCTGTTTATCTTGGTAGTTTTATGCGTCAGCTTGGAATTGCTGGAATTATGTCTTTGATAGCGATTTTCATGACAGAGTCAGTTGGACTTTCAAAGTCATTTGCAGTTCTTCTTTCTGGTATTAACCCGGCCCTTCAGTTTTTTTCTCATTTGCTTTTTGGTAAACTTATATCAGCAATTGGTCCAAAGGCAAGTACGGTGATAGGCATTTTCCTATCATCCATGACTGCTGTATTTTTAGCATTAGCCAATAGCTGGATCATGATTGCACTGGCTTACGGATGTCTCGGGCTTGCATTTGGAGCGTTTATTAACGGTGCTTCTACCTTTATCACACTGAATTCGCCAGATGAAAGAAGAGCTGAATTTCTCGGGTTGTTGAGATCTTCTCGTTCGCTGGGCTTTATGGTTGGACCGGTTACAGCAGGGTTGATTGCCGAAAGTACATACACGGGTATGTTTACATTTATGGCATCAATTATGGCTATTAGTGGACTGATAGTGATATTTTTTAGTAAAGAAGACCGTTCGCATGTGAATGAAAGGTTCAGAAGTTGACATATTTTACCAGAAGAATCATTAATATTGCTGTGCCTATAACGATACAGAATTTTATATCAGTGGGGCTAAATCTTGTTGATAATATTATGATAGGACAGCTTGGTGCTGTTTCGATAGCTTCTGTCGGTATTGTCAATCAGGTAGTTTTTATTCTTATGCTCATAACATTTGGTGCAGCAAGTGGTTCGGGCGTTTTTGTCTCCCAATATTGGGGCATAAAAGATACAAAGAACATAGAGAAAACTGTGGGACATATATTGAAGATAACCATTTCAGCTGCGGTGTTATTTTTTGTTTTGTTGTTTGTTTTTCCTGAGCATTTATTGTCTCTATTCACCGATGACATTGCTGTGATTAAACTTGGCGCTGAGTACTCCAGAATAGTGTCATTTACAACTTTTTTCACATCCTTCAGCTTTATCATGGTCATGGTCTTGAGAACAGTGGAAAGAGCGAAGATACCCATGTATATCAGTTTAGTTGCCCTTGTTGTTAATACAATAAGCAATTACTTACTTATTTTCGGCATAGGCTTTTTCCCAGAATTGGGTGTTAAGGGTGCAGCAATTGCCACATTATTCTCCAGAATCATAGAGTTTTCCCTATACATTTATTCGTTAAGAAAAGACTGGACTCCAATAAAGATTAATCTAAAAAGTCTGTTCAGTTTTGACAGTATATTCTTCAAGAGATTGATGAAAATAGCGTCACCTGTAATAGCCAATGAGTTCTTTTGGAGTCTTGGAATTACAATGTATTCGGTTGTGCTCGCAAGAATGAGCACGGAAGCAATAGCTGTGAGAAATATTGAGCACACGATTGGCAGTTTTGGACTAATCTTCTTTGGTGGTGTCTCAGCAGCTACAGTTGTTCTGGTTGGTTCCGAGTTGGGGAAAAATAACTATGAAGGTGCCGTAAAAAATGCTCATGTGCTCCTGAAAATTACACTTGTACTGGCAATAATCTCTGGATTAGGAGTTATTGCACTTTCATGGGGAATAATTGATTTTTATAATGTCAGTGAAGACATAAAAAACACATTGCTCATTGTAATGGTTATAATGGGTCTGTCTCAGCCATTAAGAATGTTTAATAATGTAAATCTTGTAGGTGTTTTACGTAGTGGCGGAGACACAAAGATGGTTCTCTTTCTTGAAATCTTTAGTTTGTGGGCAATTGGGATACCACTTGTTGCAATTGGTGGATTGGTATTGAAGTTGTCTATACCATTAGTTTATTTAATGATGTTACCAGAACAGGGATTTAAAGGTTTCTTTGGATTTATGCGTTTGAAATCAGGGGAATGGGCTAGAAGAGTGATTGATTAGTAAACTGAAAAAGGAATGATAGTAATTGGCTATAAAAAAGGACAAACAATTTTATAAGTTTGCTTCTTATGGTTTTCTAAAGAATCTGAGGTTTTTTGAACCGTTTATCATCCTTTTTTTCAGACAGATGGGTTTTTCTTTTTTTCAAATAGGCATCCTTTTTTCTGTCAGAGAAATATCTACAAATCTCCTTGAATTACCAACAGGCTTTATTGCAGACCTCTACGGTCGAAAGATATCTATGGTTTTTGCAATGATCTCTTATATAATCTCATTTTTAATATTCTTCTTTTTTCCCCAATTTTTCGTTTACGCAATTGCAATGGTGCTTTTTGGACTGGGAGAAGCCTTAAGATCTGGTACACACAAGGCAATGATTCTGGAATATTTGAGATTAAATAAAGTACTGGATACTAGAGCAGAATACTACGGTGCAACACGGGCTGCCTCTCAGTTGGGTTCGGCGCTCAACGCTTTAATAGCTGCGGGAATAGTTTTCTGGAGTGGGGATTACAGAGTTGTTTTTCTTGCTGCTTTAATTCCATACATTGGTAATCTGCTAAATCTGACTACTTATCCAGGTGAACTTGACGGTGAAATAAAGAAGAAAAGCAAAAAGGAAACATTCAAAATCTTTTTTTCAATATTTAAGAATAAATACTCTCTTAAGGCTATTTTTAACAGCACAGTTTTCGATGCTTTTTTTAAGACTATTTCTGCTTATCTTCAACCAGTTTTGCAGGGACTTGCTCTTTCGCTTCCGCTCTTGCTAAATTTTGAAAACGAAAAGAGAACGTCAGTAATAGTTGGAGTTGCATACTTTTCCATATACCTTGCCACAAGTTATGCTTCTAAAAATGCTGATAAAATCAGTAAAAAGATTGGCAAAATCGAGACAGCAATTAATGTTACATTTATAGTAGGGGCAATTATGATAGTTTTATCTGGAATATTCCAGTATCTGGATTTAAGAATAGTGACTGTTTTAATGTTCATGGGTTTGTATGTTCTGCAGAATTTGAGAAGGCCACTTAATGTATCTTATATTAGTGAAAAGATCTCTCATAAAACTATGGCATCAGGTCTTTCTGCAGAATCTCAGTTAAAAACAATTCTCATGGCAGTACTTGCTCCTATCATAGGTTTTTTGGCAGATAACATAGGCATAGCTTTTGCACTGGTTCTTTGTGGTTTATTTATGTCAGGGATATATTTTTTGGTACGATTGAGAATAAGTGAGAAAGGGTGATACATATGAAATGGATAGACATCAGAAGTGATACCGTTACAACACCTACACCTAAAATGAGAAAAGCAATGTATAAAGCAGAAGTTGGAGACGATGTTTATGGAGATGATCCTACCGTAAACAAACTTGAAAAGCTTGCAGCCGGTATTTTGGGAAAGGAAGATGCTCTTTTTGTTCCATCTGGAACGTTCGGAAATCAACTGGCAATTATGACTCATACCAATATGGGAGATGAAATAATACTGGCTGATTCAAATCACATATTTATCCACGAAGTTGGCGCTTCTTCTGTAATTGCTTCAGTTCAGCTGAGAACGCTTGAATGCGAAGATGGTCAACCGGAAATTTCTAAAATTGAGAATTCAATAAGAGAAAAGGATATTCATTTTCCAAAAACTGGTCTTATATGCATGGAAAATGCCCATTCATCCGGCAGGGTTATTAAACTTGATTATTTGGAAAAAGTGAGAAAATTGGCTAATAAATACAATATTCCCGTGCATCTGGATGGCGCAAGAATATTTAATGCATCCATTGCTCAGAATGTTGAACCAAAGGAAATTGCCAAAACTGCTGATTCTGTAATGTTCTGTTTGTCCAAAGGTCTTGCAGCACCCATAGGCTCAATTTTGGCCGGAGATAGAGAATTCATAGAAAAAGCCAAAAAAGGAAGAAAGCTTATGGGTGGGGGCATGCGCCAGGCAGGAATTATTGCAGCAGCTGGTATTGTTTCACTGGAACATATGATCGATAGATTGTCAGAAGATCACGTAAATGCCAAAATACTCGCAGAAAAAATCTCTGATATTAAAGGAGTTAATGTTTTGCAGGATCAACTGGATATCAATATGATTTTCTTTACTTTTAACAATAATGAAAAGTTGAATCTGGTTGAATTGATGATGGAAAAGGGAATAAAAATTAATCCTCCAGAAAATGGTGTGTATAGATTTGTTACTAACAAAGATATTACTGAGGAAGATATAATGGAGGTTTCAGCTGCCATGAAAGAAATACTGGAGTAAGAAGTATTGATCGCTCATTAAATTTGCTTATTGAACATTTCATTCTTGTGCTATTAAAGTTAATTAAAAGTGATACTTTAAAATTAATGAAGACTTTCTTGAAGAATTACTTCTGATTGAGGTTCGACTTGGATATGAGGGAATTAAGCATTATAATGTGATTATAGTAAATTATATATATGAGCTGGTGGTGAAAACAATTGGCTAAAATATTGGTTACTACAGCTAGAAATATGTATGGTTTGAACACGATTAGAATTTTAAGTGCTGAGAAACACGAAATCTATGCAGCAGATAGCATAAAATTGAATGGTGGTGCATTCTCAAAATATGTCAAGAAGAGTTTTGTTTATCCGGAAGTTAGTAAGAATGCCAATTTATTTATAGAATCTATCCTTGATTTTGTTGAACAGGAGAATATAGAATACATAATTCCCAGTTTTGAAGAAGCATATGTACTTTCATTTTATAAAGAAAGATTTAAAAACAAAGTCAAAATGCTGGTTGAGGACTACGAAAAATTGATGGTCCTCCACGATAAATACACCATGACTCAATTATCAAAACATATTGGAATAGATGTGCCCAGGACTGTTTTACTAAAAGATTTTAAACAGGCAGAATGGAAATTCCCCTTTGTATTAAAGCCCAGGAAGAATCGTGGTGCCATGGGTATTAAAAAGATAGATAATGAAGTTCAGTTAGAAAAGGCTTTAAGGGAAATAAACGGTGAAAATTATATGGTCCAGGAATATATTGAACACAGACAATTCTGTACAACAGGTATTGCATATAATGGTAAATTAATGGGTAATGTGATTTATAAGAATTTGAGAGAATTTCCTGAATCAGGTGG
>JAYEJL010000077.1:0-13458 GCA_034660555.1 Thermotogota bacterium | reverse complement strand
GGTAAACAGATTACCAACTATCTTCACCATACTGGATAAAAGTTCTGTTGCCCATTGAAATCCTAAAGAAACTGCTTCTATAGCATTCTGAGGTCGCCAATACTCATAACCTGATTTAAAACTATTTGGTTGCTCAAAAAAATCTATGAGATCGCTTTTGTACATAATTATTTTCTGCTCTACGCCATTCCTTTCAAGAACAACTTCTACATCCCTTGGAAAACCAGGTATGACAAATTCAGTTTCATCACCCGAAAACTGCAAATATACCTGACTTTTATCCAGACCTATTGTCTGTGCAAGCATAGTAAGAGAGACCCCATCTTTAATATCCATATGACCAACCCTGATAATTCTGTCGCCTTCTTTTAAAGAACCATAATCTTTATCTGCTATTGGTTCAAAACTTGAATAATAAAAGCCAAGAGCATACCTTTCCTGAGAAATTGAGGAAGAATTTATTACACCTCTTATAGAATTGCCATTTTCAAAGGTAATATTTAATACTTTATTCTGTTCAAGAACATCAACAAAGTCAGAGAAATCACCTTCAAAGGTTCTTTCATTTATGCTATCTATCTTTTCACCATCTATTGTTCCCTCATAGTCACTTAAAATGAAATATGCCTCTTCTGGAAAACGTTCGGGTTCAGCTTTAACTGTTATTCTTTCACCATCTCTTAAAATCTCTAGCTTCACATTTTCACCTGATGAAATCATATCTGACAGTGTCTGATTTTGTATTATTGTTTTACTATTAGCAGCCACAATACGATCCCCGGCTCTCAATCCTTCTTCATAAGCAGGCGAATTTTCTTGAACACGTTCAATATTTACTTCAGGGAAGCCCCAAAAAGCACCAGCAAGAGCAAATACAAGAAAACCTGTAAGTATCGAAAACAATGGACCTGCAAATAATATTAAAAAACGTTTCCAGGCGCTTTTTTTGTTAAATAGCTCATTTTCAGGTACTTCCAGCTTATCTTCTTCATAAGGGTTTTCACCCGCCATTTTTACATATCCGCCTAAAGGAATAGGATTGATTCTGAACTCAGTTTTTTTCCCCTTTTTCGAAAATATCTTTGGGCCGAATCCTATGGCAAATTCAAGAACCCTCACACCAAATAGCCTGGCAAATAAGTAATGTCCAAGTTCGTGCATTAATACAACTGCGGTAAGGATTATAAGAAAATATATAATAGTCATTTAAACTTTCCCACCTCTTCATTAGCTTTGATTCTTGACATTTTGTCGATTTCCATAATATCTTCAAAACTCTCAGGCTTTCTCGTATTTACACTGTCAATTGTATTACTAATGACATGAAAAATGTCACTAAAGTTTATTTCTTTTTTTTCAAAGGATTCAACTGCTACTTCATCAGAGGCATTGAAAACGATCTGTTTAACAGAATCACCCAGGATATCTCTGGCAAGCTTTAATGAAGGATATCTGTTATAATCAATTTCTTCAAGTTTCAAATCAGCACTGGTTAAGATATTTTTATAACTATGTGCCTTTCTTTCTGGATATGATAGAGAATAACTGATGGGGATCTTCATATCATTTTCTCCAACATGAAACTTCATAACTCCATCCGGATAGATTACACCTGCATGAATGAGACTACTTCTGTTTACATATATAAGGATGTTTTCATTTCCATAACCAAATAGGTGGTAAGCTTCAATCAGTTCGAGGCCTTTATTAACCATGGTAGCACTATCTATTGTAATGCGCTTACCCATGATCCATGTGGGATGTTTCAAAACTTCGTTTAAAGAAGCTTTATCCATTTTATCAAGAGGATAATCTCTCAGTGAACCACCGGATGCAGTTATTATTATTTTTTCTGGTGCAACATCACCTTCAAGGAGCTGAAAAAGGGCGCTGTGTTCACTATCAACTGGAATCAGTTCAGTTTTGTACTTCTTCAGATAATGTTGAAAAAGTTCGCCTCCACACACAATAGTTTCTTTATTTGCAAGGCACAGTCTTTTCGCATTACCCAGAGCTCTGACACTGTATTTTAAACCCGAGCTACCACTTGAAGCATTTACAACAATATCTGCTCCACAAGCTTCAACCATTTCCTCTATACCGGCTTCACCAAAGAAAAAATTGACATCCGGAAATTCCTTTGTTATAAAAAGATCTTCTTTTAATGCAGCAGCATATTCTGGTTTGTAATTCTTTATCTGTTGCTTCAGTAAAGTTAAGTTGTATCCACATGATAACGCCTTAACATAATATTCTTTATAACTTTTTAGAACCTCCAGCGTCTGTAACCCTATGGAACCAGTTGAACCAATTAAACAAACATTTTTCATTTATCGTTCACTTTCTTCTTTATTTCCCCTGGATCACCCTCTGTTTCTTCAAGTAATTTCTCTATTTCTTTTTCATCCATTTCTTTCAGTTTTTCAATGTTTTCAGCCACATTCTGGCGCTTTCCAGGTACACACTTTTCCGGGTCAATATTACCTTTTGAAATCTCAATGGCAAAGTGAGCACAACCCTTGCAACCGCATAATCCACAATCAATGTTTGGTAACACGCCATATATAGCACTGGCCTTAGTATTATCTTTTAACTTAGATTCATACTTTTCTTTTTCTTCCTTCGTCGGTTTTGTTGGGGCTTTACTTTTCTTTTTATTATTGCTTGAACCTTCTCCTTCAAGTAATTCAAGCGCTTTATCTGGATTTTCTTCACTATTTTCCCAGACTTCATCTATTTTTTCCTGCAGTGCATTCATGATTTTCTTTATAGTTTCAGGCGTACCCGTACGTTTACCCGGAATACATCCTTCAGGATCAGCTTCACCTTTTACAACAGCCTTAGCAAACGCCGAACAACCCGGGAATCCACATGCACCACAATTTGCACCCGGTAAAGCAGCTTCAACCAGTTTTTCTCTGGGATCTGCCTTTACTTTAAATTTTTCCGCAGCAAATGCAAGAAAAGACCCTGAAATCAAACCTAAAGCTGCCAATACTACTGCTGAATATATAATAATCAATCCGACCACCTCATAACTTAACTAATCCCTGAAATCCCATGAATGCCATGGAAAGTAAGCCCGCTGAAACAAGGGCACTCGCTGTACCTTTAAAGGATTCAGGAATTTCGTAGAGTTCCATGCGTTCTCTCACTGTTGAAAAAATAATTAAAGCCAGAGCAAAACCAAAGCCAGCCCCAAAAGAATGAATAATCGTTTCTATTAACGAATAATTCTGCTGAACATTCAATAGAGCGAGTCCTAATATGGCGCAATTCGTTGTTATAAGTGGTAAATAGATGCCCAATGCATCATACAATGAAGGACTGATTTTTTTTAGGAATATCTCTACAAACTGTACCAATGAAGCTATTATAAGTATGAAAACCACTGTTCTTAAAAAGGAAATAGAAAGAGCTACAAGTAATAGATTCAGTATCCAGGTTATTATAGAAGCCATTACCATAACAAAAATTACAGCAATGCTCATTCCAACAGCAGTGTCTACCTTTTTAGATACACCAAGAAAAGGACAAATTCCCAAAAATCGAGCAAGAACAAAGTTATTCACTAACATTGCAGAAAGAAATATGAAAAAAAGTCTTGTTCCTTCAGGCATCTATATCACTCCCATCATTTATTTGTTGATTTCTTCATTTTGGCTTTCTTTATCCCAATAAAATTAAACAAACCAGCAAGAAGACCAAGTGCTATGTACGCTCCAGGCGGTAATATCATTGCAAATAACTTAAGTTCAGAAAGCGTTACTCCAAAAATTGTTCCATTTCCAAAAAACTCTCTTACTATTCCGAGCAGGATCAGGGCTCCTGTGAAACCAAGTCCCATGCCTAAACCATCGAGAAAAGAAGGAACAATTCTGTTTTTTGATGCAAAGCTTTCAGCTCTACCAAGAATTAGACAATTGACCACAATGAGCGGAATAAATAAACCAAGGGTTTTCCACAAATCATACACAAAACCATGCATGAGAAGATCAATAATTGTAACAAACGAGGCTATTACAACAATGTAAGAAGGTATACGTACTTTCTCAGGAATAACCTTTCTGATAATGGAAATCACAAGGTTGGACATGATAAGTACGCTGGTAGTTGCAATCCCCATTCCAAGGCCGTTAACAGCACTGGTAGTGGTCGCAAGAGTAGGACACATACCGAGTACTTGAACAAAGATCGGGTTTTCTGATACGAATCCTTTTGTTAGCGTCTTAAGATTTCCACTGGCCATTATTCGGCACCTGCCTTTTTCAGGAATTCATACATGGCATTGAGCGATGTAGTAACTGCTCTTGGTGTGATTGTTGCACCGGTCATAACATCACTCACCTGAATGATTCCTCTTTCATTCCTGTATTCTTTAATCTCGTTCTCCGAAACAACCACATTCGCATCCTTATTAACCTTTAAATTCTCAGATAAACCCTGATTTGAAACAGGATAAAAGCGCTCCTGAATATTCTCTTGAGAAATGTTAGCCCCAAGACCGGGAGTTTCCTGGGAGTACTCAATTACTTTAATAGAATTCAAACTAATACCACCATCGCTGGAAATAAATCCAGCTACCGTGATTACATCTCCACCATAACCTACAGCCTGTCCTGTTAGCACGTAAATTTCTCTATTATCATCTGTAGAAAATTTGTATACAGGATCCTGAACCTTACCTTTACCGTCTTCAGAGGCATATATTATTCCATCTTTTGCCTCGAAATTTTTTACTTCCCACTCGAAGTTTTTTAACTCAGCAGTGGTTTCAGGAATAGTGTTTTTATCAACTAGTAATTTACCTGACCCGGGATCAGTTAACACCTTTCTGATAGCCTGTAATTTTGCCCCCAGTTCTGCATTCGCTATTGGCTCCTTTACAAGGTTATAAACAAACGATAGGCCAAGTCCTGCAATTAGTGTTATCAACATTAAAACAAAACCAGTCTTTAGATATTCAAGCACTGGACTTCACCTCACCAAATACCTTTGGCTTTGTCACCATATCTATCAAAGGCACAAATGAATTCATAATTATTATGGAATAGGATACTCCTTCAGGATATCCCCCAAAATATCTAATAATCATCGTTATGACTCCACACCCAAGTCCAAATATGAACTGCCCTTTCATCGTCATTGGGCTTGTAACCATATCTGTTGCCATAAATAGCGCTCCCAGCATTAAACCCCCACCGAGTATATGATAGATGGGTATCCCAAATGCTGGATCAACTAGATAAAATATACCTGACATTGCAGCCACGGTACCTATATATGTTATTGGTATGGTTAATTTAATTCTCCCTCTCAATACAAGATAAATAAAACCTAGAATTAATAACAACGCACTCGTTTCACCAAGAGAACCTGAAATTGTTCCGAGAAACATGTCCTTCACAGGTGGTAATGTTCCACTACCTTCTTTAATAATAGCGAGAGGAGTCGCCGTAGTTTGCAAATCGAAAGGTGAATACCAGGTCGTCATTGCTACCGGAAAGGAAATCAACATAAATACACGACCAATAAGGGCTGGATTCCAGAAATTCCTTCCAAGGCCCCCGAATACATGTTTGGCTATTCCTATTGCAACTATTACACCTATAAGTGCCTGCCACCATGAAACAGCAACCGGAAGATTCAATGCTAAAAGCAGTCCTGTTACTGTCGCACTTCCATCGGGTCTAAATTCTTTCTTACCTCTTAATAACTTCATAACAAACAGCTCAGTTAATACTGAACCAACCACACAAACCAGTATAAGAACTAGTGCGCGTAAACCAAAGATAAATATTGAAGCTACGCTTGCAGGTAACAGGGCTATGATTACGTCAAGCATTATCTTCCTAACTGAATCTGATGTTCTTAAATGAGGAGCCGAAGAGACTGATAACTTCATCGTTTTGCCCCTCCTTTCATTGCTTTATATACTTTTTTGGCAAGTTTGAAACTTTTAACAAGATCAATATTTGCGGGACATGCATAAGAACAGCTTCCACATTCTATACAGTCCAGCAACCCCTCTTCAACTGCCTTGTCATAAAGCCTGTTGTCACAATAAAGATTAAGTTGAAAAGGAAGTAGAAACATGGGGCATGCATCAATACATTTACCACATCTAATGCATGTCATTGTTTCCCTTTCCGTAGCTCTGGTTGCTTCTTTTGTCATGATTGTTATTCCAGAAGTCCCCTTGATTATTGGGATATTTGTTCTTGGAACAGCAATCCCCATCATGGGGCCACCAAATACAACTCTATCAACCTGTTCTTCATTCAATCCGCCTGCAATATCAATCAGTTGATTTGCCATTGTGCCTATTCTGGCAATAACATTAACTGGTTTATGAACTCCTTCACCTGTTATTGTCAAACCTCTTTCAACAAGAGGTTTTCCCTTTTCCACTGCTTCGTAAATTGCATAAGCAGTACCTACATTTTGAACAACTGCACCTACATCCATTGGAAGGCCACCGGAGGGAACTTTTCTCTTTGAGATAGCATAAATAAGCTGTTTCTCTGCACCCTGTGGATATTTCGTTTTCAATGCTTCTATCTTTATGCCGGTACCTTTGCACACTTCCTTCATTTTTTTAATTGCCTCAGGTTTGTTGTTTTCAATACCTATAACAATGTTTTCAATATCCACTGCTCTCTTAATAGCCAGAGTTCCTTTAACGATTTCCTCTGAAAATTCCAGCATCATACGATAATCAATGGTGAGATATGGTTCACACTCTGCACCATTGATAATCAAAAGATCAATTTTCTTGCCATCAGGAGGGGATAGTTTTACGTTTGTAGGAAACATAGCACCACCGAGTCCAACTATACCTGCATCCTTTATCCTTTTAACCAGTTGATCTTTCTCAAAGTCTTCATAGGATTTTGCTGGTTCAAGATATTGCCATTCTTCTTCAGGTTCTCTTTTTATTACTATTGCATCCCTTGGTTTTTGCAGGGTAGGATGGTAATGCTTTTCTATTGCCTCAACAGTACCAGTAATTGAAGAATGCAAATCAGCTGAAATGAATCCTCCAGCTTCCGCTATCTTTTGCCCTGTTTTTACTTTATCTCCCTCTTTAACAAGTTGTTTAGCAGTAACTCCGGCGTGATTATCAAGAAAAAGGTACACTTTTTCCGGCAGAGGCGCTACTGTTATTCCAGCATTCTCCGAAAAACGCTTTTTATCAGGAGGATGCACACCGCCTCTAAACGACAATGTTTTCACCAACATCACCTCTCAAGACACAAAGCATATTTTTGTTTTCAACCTGCTGATTTGATTTATCACATTTAATTTATCGCAAAAAAATAGGGGCATACGCCCCTATTATAATACATTAACAAATATTAGAAATCATCCTTGAACTTAAAACTACTTAACAATTATTCTTGGTTCGTCATCATAATCGGTGATTGGCGAAATCTCTGCAACATAATCTTGAACTACATCAGCAAGAACAAAACCTGTATCATAGCCTTCAAGGTCCTCAAGCATTGAGTAGCCATCTCCACCATATGCAAGATAATTGTTTGTGGCTATCGTATAAGTTTCATCAAGATCAACAGGTTCTCCATTGACCATTACATCGCTTACTGTTTCTCCTTCAATTGTGTATGTAATGCCAGAAACCTGCGGCCATGCACCCTGACCAGCTGATACTGTGGCTGTATATTCAAGAATGTCCATGACCTCTTCACCCGTTGCCTCAAGCTGATAAAGTGTATTTCCAAAAGGAAGAACTGTTAATATATCGCGATAAGAAATTTCTCCTGGCTTGATGGAAGCCCTTATACCACCAGAATTGGTAATGGCAAAATCTGCTCCCGTTTTCCAAACCATGGCGTCAGTAATCAAATGGGCAAGATTTGTATCCTGGCTTCTAATAACGCTTCTATCACCCATCAGTAATATCTCAGTTTTTCCGAATACTTCATTCAACTTCTCACTACCAAGTTTTTTGAAGTAATCAAGAACAATTTCTACATCTCTATTTGGTTCAATGCTATCAGCCCTTACAGGTATGGACTCATATTCCACGTAGGTTATTTGACCGTTTACTACTTCAAGGTCAAGTTTTCCAAGATATTTGCCCCATTCGTTAGCCTGAACAATTAGTGTTCCGTTTATAACAATAGGTTTTTCAGTTAGAGTATGGCTGTGTCCATCAACGATGACATCAATTCCATCTACTTCAGCTGCGAGTTCGTGAGAATTTACATCGGTCATGCTTTCGGCGTCACCAATGTGTGAAAGTATAACCACTATATCTGCTTTCTTTTCCACTTCAGGTACCAATTTCTCTGCAATATCTACAACACTTTTCCACTCATATTGATCTGCATGAAGTTTTTCAAGTATCTTCGTATCTGGTGTGGTAAGACCAATAATTCCGACCTTTATTCCACCAACATCTTTAATAATATATTCTGTAAATTCAGGTTCTCCATCTTTGTAGATATTAGCACTTAGATAAGGAAACAGAGCATACTCCATTTGTTTATCCAGTACTTCTCTTTCAAAATCAAACTCATGGTTACCAATAGCGACTGCATCCAATTCCATTAAATTTAGAGCAACTATGTCCGGGGCTGCGTCAAGTAGATCAGATTCCGGTACACCCGTATTTATATCACCAGCATGTAAGAACAATGTCCTTGGATTCTCTGCCCTGTACTGGTCAACAAGCGTTGCAACGAGCGGGAAACCACCAACAAGACCTACACCATATTCATCAAATGTCCATGCATGTCCATGTGTGTCGTTGATGTGTAAAATGGTCAATTTCTCTGCCATCACAAAAACTGCCACTAAAACGACAAGGGCTAAAATAAGAAACTTTTTCACAAAAACCACCTCCAAATAAAATGTTGTTACTGTTGAATTTTGATATGCTCCAGTACCTCAAACTCAATTTTAACAGTTTGATAGTGAAAAACTGATTTCCTTTTTAAAACTTGCACATTATTTTTAATTTCACTGAATTCTTCCTCAGATCGAATAACTTTTTCATCGCTAAAAGCATTATCAGCATAGGATTTAACAAATAAAGATAATTGAAGGCAATTATTCAAATGAGCCTTAGCTCTAATACGCAGAACGGTGGTTGCAAAAAGCATGCTTACTGCCAGGCTAAATATAACAAGTGAAATCACAGTTGAAACGTAAATATACCCTTTTTTATTCAGGCTTGACAACTCCACCGCTTTCAACATCCCCCTCAAAGTCCTTCTCTTTAACATAATTCCATATTGCGGCATTTTTTCCAATTTTTGTTCCTTCAGGGATCTTAACGTTATTTCCGACCACAACAAGGTCGGATTTATATATACTTGGAGCAATTTTATTAGGTTTGCTCTCACCTGTTCCAAGAAAACTGTTGCGACCAATAACAGAGTTTTCTCCAACAACTCCTTTTTCGACTGTAGAATCGTCTTCTATTATAGTGTTCGTCATGATAATTGAATCTTTGATAAATGTGTTTTTCCCTATATAAACCCCCTGAAAGATTACCGAGTTCACAACCTTTCCGTAAATTTCAGAACCTTCGCTTACCAGTGAATTATTAACTATTGTATTGGAACCAATAAAAGCAGGTTGATATTCTTCAGAATGCGTAAAAAATCTCCACGAATCATCGTGAAGATTCAACGCAGGCAGCGGTCTGGTTAATTCAATATTTGCCTCCCATAGAGCATCTATAGTTCCCACATCCCGCCAGTAACCCTCAAAATCATAGGCAAAGAGTCTCGTTTTCTCGTCAGTTATCATTTTTGGCAATATATTTTTTCCAAAATCGTGATCACTTGTGTTATCATCATTATCCTCTATCAACCATTTTCTTAAGAAAGGCCAATCAAACACATATATTCCCAGAGAAGCAAGGTTCGATTTTGGCTCTTCTGGTTTTTCCTGAAATTCCACTATTTTGTTCTCAAAATCAGTTGCCATTATGCCAAACCTGTTTGTCTGGGAAACTGGAACTCTCAGGCAGGCAATTGTTCCATGAGCCAGTTTTGAAAGATGATAATCAATGAGCTCGTTGTAATCCATCGCATAGATATGGTCTCCCGAGAGAATCACTACCAGCTTTGGATCAAAGGAATCAACGTAATCGATATTTTGATATACCGCATTTGCTGTTCCAATATACCAATCAGCATCCTTACGTCCTCTAAAAGGAGGCAGCATTTCAACTCCACCATCATTCCTGTCAAGATCCCATGGTCTGCCAATACCTATATGGCGACTCAGTACATGCGGTCTATATTGCGTTAGTACGCCTACATTATATAATCCAGAATTCACACAATTACTCAATGTGAAGTCTATTATTCTGTATTTTCCTCCAAAGGGAACAGCGGGTTTGGCATTCTCCTCAGTCAACAATCCCAATCTTGTTCCCTGTCCTCCAGCTAGTATCAATGAAACGATATCTCTGGACATAAGTTAATACCTCCGGTAAAAACTAAACTACACGGTTCTTTTCAGCTATAGTGGGCTTTTCATTATTCCCGGTAAACTTCCCCCCACTTCTTATAACGCAGTACTTATCAAGTATGGCATTTTCAATGGTCGCTCCTTCTTCAACAACGCAACCTTCAAATATCACACTGTTTTTAACTGTAGCACCGGCCCTAATATACGTCTTTCTTGAAATAACACTATTGGTAACCTCGCCAGAAATCACACAACCATCACTTATAAACGAATTACATATAGATCCGATGCTGGTAATTTTCGGTGGAGGAAGATCTTTCAGCTTTGTGAAGATTCTTCCATTCTTCGAGAAAAGTTCTTTACGAATGTCATGATTGAGAATATCCATATTAGTGTGATAAAAATTCTCTAGACCCCATGATATATTACTCCAGTAACCATTATATTCGTAGGATAAGATTTTCAACGAATCATTTTTAGCTATTATAATATCCTTAAGGAAGTCCCTCTTATTCTGAGGAACTGTTGCGTAAAGTAATTCTCTCAACAAGAATTTATTTATAAAATAAACTCCAAGTGATGCTAGTTCTTCACCATTTTCTCCAGCTGATTCGCTGTTTTTCCATCTCAGTACTCGTCCATTATCATCCGTTTCAACAACCCAAGTTTGCTCATTTAGCTTTGATTTATCTATTTTCTTGGTTAATATTGTTATATCTGCTCCACTTTCCACGTGTCTTCTAAACATATCGCTAAAATCAATCTTAAATATATGATTCCCCGAACCTATCAAAACATGATCTTCATTCCCACGTTTAAGTAAGGTCATATTTTGAAATATTGAATCAGCACTACCGCGATACCCAAAGGATTCTATTGATTCATCATGTCTTGAGTATATAGGTTGTAGTATAAATAGTCCCCCATGCTTTCTGTCAAGATCCCATTCTTTACCAGATCCAAGATGGTCCATTAGACTTCTGGGACTATATTGTGTTATTATTCCAACTTTTGAAATGCCCGCATTAACCATATTGCTTAAAGTAAAATCAATTGCTCGATATTTTCCAAAAACAGGTACTGCAGCAATAGTCCTTACTTTTGTCAGGGGTTCCAGGCAACCTCCTCTTGATCCTGCAAGAATTAAACCAAGAACCTTCAACATCTTCCCTCCTTAATAATCCACACAGGGTAATCCCGTCATAAAAGATAATTCGGGAATATCGGGTGGCATAGAAAATCTCACCGCGGAACCAACGACATCTTTAGATTTTTCAACAGCATCATCAAATAGATCAAGAAAAGTAGAGTGGCTTTCCCATCCCGTAGTGGGATGATACCAGGGACTTCTGCTCAAATTGAGAATATCTTCTTCAGATAAGTTGTTTGTTTGCAAGATATTACCTCTGCCAAAGATTTTTCCAAATTCAGAAATTATTTTACTTAACCCCTGTTTCGAATAAGCTTCGTTTAAAACCTGCTTCATTTTTTGAACAGCATACGAATAGCTTATCCCTTCAATTCGGTAAAGTTTGTATATTATTTCAGAATATTTCTTTTCCAGAATATCTGGAACTTCAACAGGTAAGAAATCCTCAGGATTCAATTCTTCGGGTGATTGTTTCATATATCTGACAATCATTTTTTCATCAAGAGCTTCTTCAAGCTGATCGTGTTTTGAACCATTTCCAACCTGAGAAATAATGTAGGGATGACAAATCCTATCCAGTGTATGGTGACAAACCAGTCCATATATATAAAACGGATTTGCTTTATAAAGCTCTCTGATCATGAATTTTAGATATTTACCACATTTTTGTGAATGAAGTCTCTTGCCTGCAATCAAGTAGAATCTGTTCTCTTCAACATATGAATAAGGGTCAGGTCCCTGAGAACCAAGATTGAACATTTTTTGATCTTCTTCACTTTCAAAGGGTATTTCCAGCTCTTTAGAAACTCTAGAACTATGCACAATATGAGTCCAAAAATCGGGCATGCCTTTCACTCCCTGTATTGACTCAAAAATAAGAACAATATAAAAAGGTAGTCTTAAAAAACCTTATAATGGATCTACTTAAACTATATCAGATCAATCGCTGTATTCCAAGTTTAATGAATTATCTTATAGAGTTCAGAAGCTGGTTAACAAAAATCAAAGAAGATCATCCAATCTGATACTATATGTACATAATTCATACTTCTCAAAGAAAATACTAATTTCTCTCTCCGCGCTTTCAACACTATCGGATGCATGCACTATATTCTTTCTAACAGTAACACCATAGTCTCCCCTTATGGAACCTGATTCTGCCTCCATTGGGTCTGTTTTTCCAATTGTATGCCTGACTAATTCGACTGCTCTCGGACCTTCGAGAACCATTACCACTACTGGACCGGAAGTGACAAATTTCAATAACGGTTCGTAAAAATCCAGTCCTTTATGTTCGCGATAAAGTTCCTCAGCCTGATCATCAGTCATCTGAACCATTTTCATCGCTACAATTTTTAAACCACGCTTTTCAAATCTCGATAAAACTTTTCCGATTAACTGTCTTTTTATTGTATTTGGTTTCAAATATACAAATGTCCGTTCCAATTATCTCCCTCCCAGATATAACTTTTCTTATTGACAGCACTAAAAAATATTTCAGTTATAATAATTATAGTATGAAAATCATAGAAAACATAAAAAGACAGATTTTTAGTGTGATTGAAAAATCAAATGGATCTACAATCGGGTTGAGTGGAAGTGATTCCTTTTTCCTGGAAGAGACAGCACTCGATATTATTCGTGCTGATCCACAGTGGGATAAGATGAAAGAAACTGCCGATTTAATGATCATTAAAGCGGATGATGGAAATATCGGGATAGATGAAGCACACGAAATAACACGTTTTTTAACACATAAGCCATTTAAAGGAGATAGAAAATACGTTTACCTAAAAAATCCGGAGCAATTAACCCGAGAAGCAGCCAATTCTCTGCTCAAAACATTCGAAGAAACACAA
>JAYEJL010000076.1:0-13607 GCA_034660555.1 Thermotogota bacterium | reverse complement strand
AGAAATATTGAGAGAAAAATTTGAAGAATTCCATAAGTATATGTATATCCTCTGGAGAAAAGGGCCACAATTTATGATCCTCGATGTTTTTCTTGCAATTTCCTTCAGTTTTGTATTTAAGTTCATTTTGTACTTCATACTGGTGGGAATAGCTAGCTCATCTGGAGAAGTGCTTAACGCTTCGCTAATAGAAATATGGGGCATTCAGGAACTACTTTACCTTGTCGCATACTATGTTCCTTCACCTGGTGCCAGCGGGGCCATGGAAGCAGGACTATTCTTTATGCTCGATGGTTCTGTTTCTGAAAGTATGCTGGGCGTAGGTATTGCAGTATGGAGAATACTTACCTACCATCTCATAATAGTCGTTGGTACTATCGTTTTCCTGGGTATAAAAAAATTGAGAAACTACAGCTACGAAGAAACAAATAAACAGGACCTCCAAAATGGAAGCCCTGAAAATAACAATCAATAAATTTGATATTGCTTAATCAGCTATCGAATTAGCTATAAGCAAAAATCTCGCAATGTCTTCATGGTCTACATAACCATCTCTTGGGATTGAGATATCATAAGTTGAATTGTAAGTACCATAAGCTTCTACTATAAGTTCGTAATCTTCCTCATCGACTTTTCCATCATTGTTAAAGTCAATATTTTCAAGATCTGTATAGGCTTCTTCAAAAAGTGGAACGAACATGTTTCTGAATTCTATCATCCAGGGTGTTATACCATAACCATATTCAGCGGAGATATTATACAATTCTTTGGAAGCCATAGGAACAACATAGTAACCATTCCATCCCCATTTTCCCCAGCTGTTTTTGATAACCCAGAATTCCGTTGCATCCCAGGTTAATCCAGAAAATGGATCATTTACTTCGATACTAGTTGCATTTTCGGAAGCCCATCCAAGTTCTTTTATTGCATCCATATCAAACCAACCAACAAGTGTTACAGCGTGTCCGCCACTTTTTTCATCTGTCATAGGAATATAAATTCCTTCACTATAATAGTGGAAATCATCTGGTACACTAAATGATACTCCGATAGCACCGAATTTTAATAAAGCTTCTTTTATTGCCCAGTTATAGTATTCATAAGGCAAACCCATCCAGCTTAGTTCATCTCCATAATAAATCTGTATAGTCTTTGTGCTCTTTTCTACTCGATCTCTCCAATCATCAACCACAGGGTTCCATAAAATCCACGGGTTTACATCGAACCCTTTGTATGGGAAATCTTCTTCCAATGGCAATCCATAACGGATACTATTATAGGTTGAAAAATGCATATTACCACCTGCGTCGTGACTTGCATCCTGAATAATAAGGTCAGACTCTGTCGGATCGTAATATGATTCGATATAAACATTCCAGTCTATATTGTGGAAAGAGAGGAATTGTTCTGAGAAATCGCAATTATCCAGCTGCTGTGTAACAGGTGAAGCTGTTTCGCTACCAAACAAACCGTTTTTTTGAACCATCATCGCACTTTCAAAAGCACCAACCGTGGCAAAAGCCCAGCAAGTTCCATGATATGCCTGATTCTTGATTGATGTGTGAACCTGTATAAAAGAATCAGGAAGAACAATGTCAAAATTAGCGAAATACATGAACTGACTTGAAACTATCTGAGAATCCCTTGTTGTGGCTTTGTCAGCAAAAAAGTACTTATGAATATCTCTTTGCGCAGGTTCAGGAAGGTCCCTATACCCATGCCACTTGTCGAAAATAGCTTCAAGCTCCTTTATACCACGGGCTTCAAACTGTTTCAAAGATTCAGGAGCTCCAGCAGTCCAAGGTAATTTTAATTCAGCAATTTTCTCGTTGATTTCATTCGCGTTCACAACTGCTTGGTCATAAATCTCACCAGCAAATAAGCTTCCAACAATTAAAACCAATGAAATTATAATTAGTAATTTTTTCATCTCAATCCCCCCTTACATTCCCAGTTCTTCCGGGGTGGGAATTTCAACATTGTACATGAAATTATCCACAACTATCCCGTCAATTGTCCTGTTATTGAAGTCTCTTATATAGTAATCATAACCAAGACCGACTTGAGCATTGGTTCCATTCAGTTCTGTTCCAAATTTGAAAGTGACTTCAGCAATTATATCGTAAGCTTCTTCCTCTATACCCAAACCAGCGACAAATCCTTTAAAGAATGTAACAGCACTTTCTCCTACACGATATTGAGAAAGATCCCTCATTTTCTCCATGTAGTTAGGCATTTCAACAGAGTCAACTTTTAATCCTTCACTGTGTTTCAATGTTGTTTGCAAATACATGAGAGAGCTATTCTCAGTGTTATCTGGTGCGAAATACTCCTGAAAAAGATTGGCTATGTATTCCTTGACATTTGGCGTAATTACTGAAACAGTTAGCGTCCCTGAAGCATCTTCAGTTGCTGATGTTACTGCAACAGGCTTGACTAAAATCTCGGGTTTTGTATCATCAGTATATCTTTCTTCAAGCTTGAATGACGCATAATTATAGTTCCAATTACCTAATTCATCATAGCCTGCGATATATATGAGATAACTCTCACCAAGTACAAAAACGTCTTCCATATATGCCACACCCTGTGGCATGTATAATGTGACCTTATCATCGTTAATTAAAATCCAGTCATATTCTGGATCCCAGAGAATCCAGTTGGTCACCCATTTAAGTCCGTCATCTGTAAACTGCCTGATCCTGATTTCAGCAGCACTCACAGGTTCGCTGAATCCCCAGTATATTAACGCATATCTCCCAAAGGGTCTGAAATCTCCATCACCAAGAGCAGTAGTATATCGATCTGTACCGTAAACTGAAACAGAAGGACCTGTCATATCTACTTTAAAATTAAATTCGGAAGGGTAACCTTCATCTTCGGCAATCTTCACAGACAATGTATGATCCCCTTCTGATAATCCTTCAAATGTTTTAGAAGTACTATCAATAATTTCAGGTTCTTTCCCGTCAATAGAGCATGAATAGCTGTGTTCAAGACCATCAACAGGTTCCCATTCTACAGTTACTGTTGTTGTAGCATATGCTGTTTCTTCATTCAAGAATTTTACTCCTGGATCATAAACAACAAGTTTATAATGTTTTGATTCTACCGTTGTTGGTTTCTTGGCAAACATATTATCATTCTGTACTTCAGCTTCCAGCCATACATAGTATACACCGGTTGCCAATTCTGTTACATAAGATGTACCTGTAACAGGAATTTCCTCATCACCGATATTCAGTACCTGATTTGAAACTTTCACATCATCTTGAGACTCATACTCCCATGAAAATGTTATTTCTGTTCCATTAGCAATGTTACATTTTAACGGTTCTATCGTAAGCTCAATAACGGCAAATGAAGCTTTGAAACACGAAGCCATCATTAGAACCATCAATAGAACCAGCCCAAAAAGTAAAAATTTCTTCACGAACCTCACCTCCTTTGGTTAAAGTAATTAGAATGTTAATTCATTAAACAATTATATCACCTGAAAATTTGGTAACCAAATTAAGACTTTATTCTTTATCCACGCGCACTTTCCTAAACCAGAATATATACATAACTGCGAAATAGGCTATTAATGCTAAAATTGTATAAAGGTAGTAAATGGGTTGATTGAGTCTGAACCCCATTATAGGAATGTTTATTATAAGCATTAAAGGTAAACCAAGAAACAGTGCAAGTCCACTACCCATAACCATATCTTCAGCAGTTCCTGAATCGAATTGTGGATCAACCTCTCTTAATAGTGCCATGCCCGTAGATATTGTACCCGTATGCATTCCAAAAAACGCTATAATATGCTCAAGAACAGCATTTTTGTAGATCCTTTTGCAAAACCAAATAGAATATAGCATTGTTCCAAAACCACCTATAGTAGTTAACAAAATAATTGGAACAATGTACTCACTTATTAGCTCAAAGGATATTGCTGCAATAGAAGCCGCAACCATGAAATCAAAAACAACTCCAGCTGCCCTTTGAAGAAGGAAATTATTAACGTACTCAATTTTTTCTTTCTTATTCCGATATTTGTCATAAAACTTTCTAAAAATAAACGCAAACATAACTCCAATTACAAAGTGAAATCCCCATAACACCTGGGCAAATGTTTCACCAAAAGCACCAAAATCGCCTAAAAACCCCGTAAACCACTTCAAAAACATATAAGTTACAAAATAGACAAGACCTATCGTAAGCATTTGAATAGTCATACCATCAATATCAGAAAATTCATAGTCTTTAACTGTTGTTTCAACGCTTCTCCTAACCTTTGGCTTTTCCATCTTGAAAGGTCCAACCTTTTTTCTGAAAACTAGAGCATTTAGCAGAATTATCCCTCCAAAAGCTGCCCATAAAAAACCAAAAGTCGAAATGGCAAGACCTATTGTACCTCCGTTAATAAATCCCAAAGCTTCCCATTGCGTTCCCATTGAATATGCCTGTCCTGGTCCCTGCGCAAATCCCAGGGGTAATAACAACCCAAAAGGCATAAAAACATCCTTGAAAAACGTAAAGAATATGAAAAGCGCTACACTAAAACCAAGAATTCCCTGAATCGCATAAGAAACAGCAATCATAAAACCTGTGTTAACAGCTGTCCGTGTAGAATTTTTCTTCCGGCTCTTTAAAGCAATTGCTATAAACCCAATGGCCATCAAATGATAGACCATAACGCCAAGGCGATCATACGAAAAATTAAGTATTCCCAGTACACTGGGACCAAATAAAATTCCAAGAAATCCGGCAAGAACAGAGTTGGGTAATAATAGCTTTTTTAGAGGTCTGATAAGGCTTTTTATAATTGCTACTGCGCCAAAAAGTAAAGCAAGGTAAAGTAGATTGATGATATATCCCCATTCATTTTCCATTATAACCCTCCTGCCACTTTTTAAGAATACGATGAATAAAGAACGTTGTTATTATTTTACTCCTTTGAAGCTTCTAAACAAAGAAGAAAGTATTTCCCATTTCTGATAGAATTAACATGCAGAGGAGGCAAATATATAATGAAGTTTAAACCCCTTGGTGGCGGCAGAGAGATAGGTGCCAACTGTTATCTGGTTAATGTCGCTGGACTTGATATATTAATAGATGCCGGTCGCCATCCGGTTAGAGAAGGCTACGAGTCGCTTCCTTACATTGAAAATCTAAAGAAAGTTGACTATGTAATTGTTTCTCATGCTCATTATGATCATCTATCTTCTTTGCCCTACATAATAAAAGAATTTCCTAATGTGAAGGTTTTAACTGCAAAGCAAAATAAGGCTCTTTCTGTCCGAATCCTGAGGAATTCAGTAGAGATTATGAAAAAGAAATTTGAAAAAGATAATGAACCTATCCTTTACAGTCACAAACAGGTCAAAGAAACAAAAAGACATATTATTTCTTTACCTTATTATAAACGTTATAAACTCAGTAAAGGAGCTTATCTCACACTGTATCCTGCCGGTCATGTCATGGGTGCATCTTCGGTATTGATAGAACACCAAAAAAATAGGTACTTTTACACGGGCGATATTTCATTATCTGATCAGTACACAATTCCAGCAGCAAAACTACCAGAAGACATCGATGTTTTAATTTCAGAAGGAACTTATGGGCTTAAAGAAGGATATGGAGCTACAAGATATGATGAACTTAAAAGATTAAACGAAAAATTATCTTCCGTTCTTGAAAACAAAGGATGTGCACTTCTACCCGTCTTTGCTCTTGGAAGAGGCCAAGAAGTATTACATATGATATTGAAGATGATGGATGAAGAAAAAATACCAAGAGTACCCATATATATTAATGGAATGGTTCTTGTGATAACAGAATTATATTTGAAAGATTACTTGGGCATAAACGATGAACAAAGAGAATGGTTCGCAGAATCAATTTCACAGTACGTGAAAGTTATGCCAAAGAGAATCGAACCTGTTCTTAATTCAAATAAACCAATGATCTTGATCCTAAGTTCAGGAATGCTCATAGAAGACACACTTTCATACATTTTTGCTAAAGAAATAATTAAATCACATAATAACGCTGTGCTTTTTATGGGATATCAAAGCCCTGAATCAA
The DNA here is from genome assembly GCA_034660555.1 of Thermotogota bacterium. GTDB lineage: Bacteria > Thermotogota > Thermotogae > Petrotogales > Kosmotogaceae > JASMTM01. Next base: position 7,535 of record JAYEJL010000076.1, on the reverse strand, counting down.
ATGGTTATAGGTTACTCGAAGCTCACAGAAACAGAGAAGAGGAAATAGTCTTTTCGGAAAATGGAGAGGATTTTAAGCCGATAGAGTTAAAAAGCGATGTGGATATCTACAACTTCTCCGGTCATGCAAGTTATGATGAATTAATTCAGTTACCTCGTGATCTTCAACCATCTAAGTTAATATATGTTCACGGAGATAAAGAAGCACTTTTAAACCTAAAAGATGAATTACAATACGAATTCGACATAGAAATTCCAGCAAATCTTGAATTCATAGAGTTTTGAAGGTTTTATAATAACTTGACAACCATAATGGCTGGTGTTATTATAATATACGGCGCCGGGGTGACGGAATTGGCAGACGTAACGGACTTAAAATCCGTTGAGGTGTAAACCTCGTGCGGGTTCAAGTCCCGCCCCCGGCACCATAGAAGGCTAAAAGACATAAATGGTCATTATATAGAAGTTATACGGTGCGGGGTGGAGCAGTCTGGTAGCTCGTTGGGCTCATAACCCAAAGGTCACAGGTTCAAATCCTGTCCCCGCTACCATTTTTTTATTGGCGGTGTAGCTCAGTTGGCTAGAGCATGCGGTTCATACCCGCAGAGTCGACAGTTCGAGTCTGTCCACCGCCACCAGAAGATATAAAGGTCTAAAAAGGTACGCGTATAAAAAAAGAACCGCCTACCCAGCGGTTCTTCTTGCTTTTAATATCTTCTTTTTTCCAATAGCCTCTAATTCTGTCTTCTCATCAATGATTTATTCTTCAAAATACATTTTTTCATTTTAAAAAGTTTTCAATGTATCCAGGATCCTGGTTTTCCTAAACTTTCCCAGATTCTCGCACTATCGACTTCTCATCTTTTCTGTCTTTATCGGTTTCTCGTTTTGATTTTTTGCACTCACATACAACCTACCACGAACTATCGCATAACGTGTTTTTAACTTTATTCTCCTCTCTGAGAGGAGTACCGCAAAGCGGGGAGGTGTGTTTTCCGCCATAGGCGCAAATCCGAATCATTTCATTGGTTCGCTCATCCTAAGCTCCGCTCAGAATATCCACCTATTCTCCCAAGGCGAATATCATTGGTTTTTGCTCCAATCGGTTCACGGGAAACGGTTCACGTGTTTTAGTATTTTTTGAATTTCTCTCGTGTTCTCTTCTTCTAGTCCTTCTCGGTTCTTTTGTTCTAAATTTTTCACAAAACTTTTTTAATAGTTTTATTAGAACTTTGAACTGATCTCATTATTCTGTAAAACAAAGCATTTTACTTCTAATCGTATTTGCATAAAAATAATCAACTCACATTGGCGTTCACATAATTTGTATTAAATAGTAATAAAATTATATTATTTAGTTAGTTGCATGTTGCAAGCAACTATCACTTATGGAGGAATCCTAATGACAAAAACTCTGTTAGACATATCAAGATTTATGTGGAAAACAAAATCAACAACAAACGCTGAAATCTCATATGAGCTTGGGATAAACAAGTCAACCGTTTCAAGAAGGATTAATCAGTTGAAAGATATAGGATTTTTACATCCTGATGGCGAAATTGCACCGGGTTCAGCTGGTGGGAGAAAAACAAACGTATTTTCATTCTCAAGAGACCGTTTTTATATAGTCGGCTTGGATGTTCATCAAGATGGTATAGAAGGCGTCATAACAAATCTTGCAGGAGAAACTGAAGAAAGCTTTTCTGTTCATGAGCAAATAACGAAGGATAATATTGCTTCGCTGATCACAACTACAATTAAAGAAAAGAGTACTAAGTATAAACTCTATGGTGGAGGAATATCTTTACCGGGAATTATTGATTCAAAGAACGGTGTAATTGTTTATTCCAAGGCACTTGACATTTCCCAATTAAATCTTATGAAAAAACTTTCCAGTTCACTTGAAATCCCGATTGTTATGGAAAATGATTCAAATATTGGAGTAACATATTACAATTCAAAATTGTGGGAAAAAGCAAAAAATATTCTATATTTTTATATTTCAGTGCCTTATAAACTAAAGGACCCTGTTGGTGTAGGAGTAGGTATATCTCTTTTGAACAAACTTTATCATGGTTCAAATAATCACGCAGGTGAATATGAGTTCAATCTTTGTCTGACGGAAAATAAAAATACAAAAATGCTTGATTATTTTACCTTTCTTGAAAAGTATTCTGAAAGCGAGATATGTAAGGAAGTTAAATACTTCATCGATAACATTTCACAAAAGCTTGCCCTTCTTATAAGCATCTTCGATCCCGATACGGTCATTATTAACGGTAACATTCGATTTTTGCCAGATAGTGTCCTGAATACAATGACTGAAAAAATCCAAAAAAATGTATTTATGGCTAATAAGAGAAAAATTCAGTTTATAAGAGAAAGAAAAGAGAACGCCCTAAACGCAATTGGTGCATCTTTAAATTTTCTCCTTGAGTTATTCAATAATGATGAACAACTCACTAACTTTCTAAATTGTCTCAAAAAGGAGGCACGCAAGAGTGACAAAAGATGATCTTGGTAAATTATTTCTTTTAACATTTCCTGGAGTAATAAAGCAAAAACATAAGGAAAAAGGCCATAAAAAAATTGGAATACTCCTTTCAAAACGAGGTAATTATTGTATTGAAGAAAGATATAAAGGATTCAGAAAGGCTTTAAGATACTTCAATTTGAAAACAGAAAACAAATGGATTTTAGAAAATTTATATCCTTCAAGTTTAGCAGAGGAGGATTTAAACAGTTTTTTTGAATTAAATAATAAACCCACAGCTGTGATTGCAACCAACCATGATATTTCTTATTCATTCTTAAGAATAGCCAAAAAATACAACATAAAAGTACCAGATGATATATCATTGCTTGGTTTTAGTGAAGTGCCAGAAAATGAAATAATAAATCCTCCACTCACAGTAATCAAGCAACCAATTTTGGAAATAGGTAATATAGCTGCCACAGCTATGCTAACAAGGATTGAAAACCGTAATAAAGATGTTTCTCAAATTGTTTTAAAGGCAACTATTGTTGAAAGAAAATCAATAAAAAATATTACATAGAAAGGAAGATGATAAGATGATGAATTTCAAAAAGTTAGTTGTAGAAGCGTGCAAAGAAATGATCGGAGAAGAACTTGTTAAAGGAACATGGGGAAATGTTTCTATTAGAGAATTAAATAAAATTTTCATCACACCAAGTGGTTATTCCTACGAAAAAATGACAGAGCGAGATATCTCTGTAATTGATTTTGAAGGGAATATTCTCGAAGGCGATAGAAACCCATCGTCAGAATGGAAAATGCATGTTGCTATCTACAAAGCGAGAGAAGACGTTGATGTAATATTACATACTCATCCCATATATTCTTCTATTGCTTCTGTTGCTTTTAAAACTGTGCCTTCACTAATAGAGGATAGTGCTATGATCTGTGGACCTGAGATTAAGGTTGCAGAATATGCTGATCCTGGTTCATGGGAACTGGCAAACAATGTTGCAAAAGCCTTAGAAGACAATGGCGCAGCAATTCTGAGCAATCACGGTTTAGTTAATGTAGGCAAGAGATTTAGTGAGGTATTAACGGGGGCTAAAGTAACTGAGAAAAATGTTCAAGTATATATAGAAGCACTCAAATTAGGTGGAGAAATCTCTTATATTCCGGAAGATAAGCTCCCACTATTAAGAAAAAATTATAGAGAAAACTATCTACAATAATTAGTCGATAACCATGACTTCTAATTTTATCGCAGTTGATCTTGGCGCTTCTGGCACCAAGATAATCCTAGGTAGTTTTAACGGAAAACTATTAGATATTAAAAAAATTGGTTATGTAAATAGCTTCCATTATGAAAAAAATAATCTTAGCTGGTGGAGTTTCAGCAAAATCTATGATTCTGTAATGGAAGTAATAGATAAAGTTACAAAACACTATGATGTAGAATCAGTTGGCTTCGATTCGTGGGGTGTTGATTTTGGACTTCTTGACAAAAAAGGAATCCTGATAAATGATCCTTTACAGTATAGAACAATGTTCAAAGCAAAAGATTACATTAGAAACGTTATCGATGAAAACAAAAATTATATAAGCGAAAGAATTCCCACCCAGTTTCAACCATTTAATACAGTTTACCAGCTACTTTTCTACAAGAAAACTCATAAAGAATTATTGAAAAAAGCTGATAGAATTCTATCCATTCCTTCATTATTTGCTTATAAATTAACAGGTAAAAAGTACTATGAGTTTACACAAGCTACCACAACTCAACTTTACGATTATAGAGCGAAGAAATGGGATTATGAAATGATTAAAACACTGGGAATACCTAAAATTTTCCCAGAAGTAGTACCTCCTGGAACAGTTTTTAACAGTGATCAAAAATATAAAGTCGTTCTACCTGCATCACATGATACAGGTTCAGCTTTTGCATCAGTTTCAGCAAAATCAAATCAAGTGATGATAATCAGTCTTGGAACATGGTGTTTGAACGGTGTTGTTGTTTCCAAATTACCCAAAACACAAGAAATATTAGAATATAATTATGCAGTTGAAGGTTGTGCAGATGGAAGATTGAGAGTAATTGCAAATACAACAGGGTTATGGTTATTTCAGAAATTGAAGGAACAATGGAATAGTACTGATAATCCAGTTACATATGAGAAATTGGTAAAAATGGCAGAAAATGCATCCAGTTTTTCTGGTTACATAAATGTAGATGAAGAAATTTTTCAAAAAACAAGGCAGATGGACTACGAGATTGCAAATGAATCTAAAAAGTTATCTGGAAAAGTCCCTCAGACCAGGAATGAAATCGCAAGAATTGCTCTTGAAGGTATTGCCCTGAAAATAAGGAAAACAAAAGAGAATATAGAAAAATTATTTGGATATCGTTTGAATAAAATCCGTATAGTTGGTGGCGGAATAAATAACAAGCTACTTTGTCAAATGATAGCAAATGCAACCAATCTACCCGTTATAGCAGGGCCTGCTGATGGCACCACAATTGGAAATTTACTTTTACAGTTGTTAGCTCTAAACTATGTTTCAAGCTTTGAACAGGGATATGAATTATTAAATAATTCATTTAAGTTTAAAGAATACAAACCTCATAATACATCTATGTGGGATAAAGCATTCGGAAAATTTATCAAAATGGTTAAACAAAATTAATTTATCAATTAATACGTTTTTGTACAAACTGATCTAAAAACTGAATTTTACTAAATTAGAAAGCATTGATTATTGCAAAAAAATGCGAGGTGACATATGAAAGATGCAGTATTATCAATTGATCTTGGAACAACAGCAGTAAAAGTGGCTCTAGTTAATTTTGAAGGCACTATTGAGTCCGTTGCTAACTATGAATATCCTTTAATCACTGAGGAAAAAAGTCAGGCAGAGCAGGATCCTGACTTATGGTGGAACGGAATTGTACAATGTGCAAAAGAACTATCCAATAAATTTGTTGAACTTCATAAAAGAGTAACAGCGATTTCTCTATGTGGTCAGATGCATACTCATGTTTATCTCGACTCGAAAATGAAACCTCTTGGAAATGCAATAACATGGTTAGATCAGAGAAGTTCTTCAGTTATCAAAGAATGGGAACAAAGGGGTATTACTGAAAAACTTTTTGAAGAAACCTGGATTGCTCCAACCACAACTTACACAGCTCCTCAAGTTTGCTGGACCAAGAAATTTCGAAGCGATCTATTCAGCAAAACCCAACATATACTGCTTGCAAAGGATTACATAAAATATTTGTTAACAAATAACATGATTACTGATCCCTCTGATGCTTCAGGAGTAGCTTTATTTGACATAAAGAAAAATAAATGGTCAGAAGAAGCTTTTAAAATGACAGATATTCCAAAAAATCTATTTCCCGAGGTTCAGTCATCAACAAGCGTAATGGGTTATTTGACTAGAGAAAAAGCAAATATCTTGAAACTAAAAACAGGTATCCCGGTAATCAATGGTGGTTCAGATCATTCTGTTGCAGAAATCGGATCGGGATTATTAAGAGAAGGAAGAATTTCATGTATTTTAGGAACAGCTGGAGTTGTTGCAGGCTGTATTTCAAAACCAGTAAAAGAAACTAAAAAAAGGGTTTCCTGCTGGAGTTATCCACTGGAAGGCTACTGGGATATTCTCGGAGTTACTCAAACAGCAGCTTCAAGCTTAAAATGGTTTAGAAATGCTTTCGACCCTGACTCTGGTGAAGATATTTTCAAAGAATACACCAGATTCGCTAAAACAATATCAGCAGGTTCTGAAGGCTTGATCTTTTTACCCTATCTCATGGGTGAAAGAACTCCGCACTGGGATTCAAAAGCTAAAGGTACATTTTTTGGTTTAAAAATGAAACATAAAAAATCACATATGATAAAAGCTATAATGGAAGGAGTCTCTTATTCATTAAAAGACTGCATGGACATTGTTCAGGAATTAGGCGTTGACGCTGATTACGTTAGTGTTGTTGGCGGAGGAAGCAAGAGTGAATTATGGAGAAAAATCCTTTCAGATGTGCTGGGAAAAGAAGTGAGAACTCTAAAAACTCAGGACACAGGAGCCATAGGTAACTTGATACTTGCAGGACTCTCAGTAGGATACATAAAGGATACAAAAGATGCAGAATCTTTAATTGAACATAGTGACTGCATACAACCAGATCAAGAAAATACATTAAAATACAAGAAGTGTTTTAAATTATATAAAGACATTTACAATCAAACAAAATATATTATGAGAAGAATGGAAGATTAAGTCAAATAATAAACAGATAAACTTTATTTGATGAGATATTGTAAGCAATTATACAAATAGCATAATTAACAGCATTCTTTAGTACACAAACGAAACCATTCTTTTAAAAATATTCCGAAACATTTCTGCAATTTTTCTCATCCAGGTAAAGGGCGTTTCTTCTTCTTGTATCTCTGTTTCAAGTATATCGAAATCCTCGGTTAATATATTATTTTCGAATTTGCCCTTACCAGGTCCTTCTCCATCACCTGCTCCAGGAGAACCATAAGAACAACCAACATGATGGAAAGTCTAAACAAAGAACTTAAGAGGCGATCTAAAGTAGTTGGAGCATTTCCAAATGATGAATCTCTTTTGAGATTGGCAGTATCTATATTGATTAACATAAATGAAGAATGGATAACTTCAAGGAGATACTTAACTATGTAATATAACCTATTTTAGGATTCAGGTCATTTTTACAGCAGGTACTTGACACAACCATATAATCATCTCCATAATAGTTTTGTATACTATATTTTTTCACAATGCAGATTAAAAAAGCATTAAAGCTTTTGGATATAACCTTTATTATTCTAAAAAAGAATAAAAAAATTGGCAAAGTTTCAATTTTTTAGATTTCTTTTTGATGCGGCAGAATAAATGAGTCCAGTTTTTTGACAAATTATTACAAATCTTATAACTATTTACTAAACACTATCTCTTATCATAGGACCTCGTTCAGTTATTTAGTATGATGAAATCGAAGACTTTTTTTGACTGAAATCCTTCACCAAAAG
>JAYEJL010000075.1:0-2717 GCA_034660555.1 Thermotogota bacterium | reverse complement strand
TAATAAAGGATATCAGAATGGTGCAGGTAACCCACCCAATCCCGATGGTAGAAGAACCGACTATTTGTGGAATGAGGTTCTACGTAAAGATAGTCTGATGGAAATATTAGGTAAGTTCATACATCTTGAAAAAGGTGAAAATGGTAGTGAGGATAAACTGATATTCCCACGTTATCACCAACTGGATGTAGTAAGAAAACTCATTGCTAATGCACGTGATTCCAAAGCAGGGAAGAACTATCTTATTCAGCATTCAGCAGGTAGCGGGAAAAGTAATTCTATCGCATGGCTTTCGTATCGTCTTGCCAGTTTACATGATGTAGAGGATAAACGAATTTTCGATTCTGTGGTTGTGGTTACAGATCGTAAAGTGCTGGATAACCAACTTCAGAATACCATATACCAGTTTGAACATAAACAAGGGGTGGTACAGAAGATCGATATTGATTCGAAACAACTTACCGAGGCACTGGAAAAGGGTACAAACATCATCATCACGACCCTTCAGAAATTTCCTTTTGTACTGGAACAGATTGGAGATATTCCGAAAAGAAACTATGCCGTAATAGTAGATGAAGCACATTCATCACAGGGAGGGGAAGCAGCCAAAAAGATGAAAGAGGTGCTAAGTGCTTCCAATCTTGAAGAAGCCATTGAACAGGATAAAGAAACCGAAGAAGATTATCAAGATGAGATCAGAATGTCAATGATGGCACGGGGTCAACAATCCAACCTGTCATTTTTTGGATTCACTGCCACCCCTAAATTCAAAACCCTTGAGGTTTTCGGTGAAAAAGATACTCCAGATAGCAAACCCCGCCCGTTTCATCTTTACTCGATGAAACAAGCCATTCAGGAAGGGTTTATTCTGGATGTATTGAAAAATTATACTACTTATAAGACCTTTTTCCGCTTGTCAAAAGCCATTGAGGATGATCCAGAGGTGAACAAGAAAAAGGCAGCAACAGCCATTGCCAGATTTGTTAACCTGCATCCATATAATCTTGCCCAAAAGACTGAAGTGATGGTGGAGCACTTTCGTCAGATAGTATCCAAAAAGATCGGTGGCAGGGCAAAAGCAATGCTGGTAACAGGATCACGGCTTCATGCTGTTAGATATAAGCATGAGTTCGATCGTTATATTAAAGAAAAGGGTTATTCTGGCATTCAGACTCTGGTGGCATTCTCAGGTACTGTCCGTGATGGTGGCATTGAATATACCGAACCCCAAATGACAGGTTTTTCCGAGAAAGAACTTCCAAAGCAATTTGATAAAGATGACTACCAACTGCTGATCGTTGCCGATAAGTACCAGACAGGGTTCGATCAACCACTGCTTCATACCATGTATGTGGACAAGAAATTATCGGGAGTTAAAGCCGTGCAAACACTCTCCCGATTAAACAGAACATGTGAGGGTAAGACCGATACTTTTGTTCTGGATTTCGTGAATGATGAGCAGGACATTCTTGATTCTTTCCAGCCGTACTACGAATTAACAACAGTAAAGGAGAAAACTGATCCTGACCACCTGTATGATCTGAAAAACCAGATCGAAGCGGTAAATATTATTTGGGGGACCGAAGTTGAACAATTCAACAAGGTCTATTTTACAAAAAAAGAGAACCTGACTTCAGCTGATCACGCAAAACTGAATTCATTTATTGATCCTGCTGTTGACCGTTATAGTGCCTTACAGAACCAAGAAGAGAAGGATAATTTTAAGCATGCTCTGGTATCATTTACCCGTTTATATTCGTTTCTAAGCCAGATAATGCCCTTCTATGATATCGATCTGGAAAAGTTGTATGTCTATGTAAGGTTTTTAATAAAGAAACTACCAAAAGAAGTCACTGATCCCTTTCATTTGGGGGATGAGGTGGAACTAAAATATTACCGTCTACAGTTGATGAAAGACCGTATTCGCATTGCGATGGAAGATCAGGCTGAATACGGATTGGATGGCATTGATGAGGTAGGCGTGAGAACCAGTAAAGAGGAAAAGGCACGACTGTCAGAAATAATTGAGGTTCTGAACGACAAATTTGGTATGAATCTGACCGAAGCCGATAAACTGTATTTTGACCAGATTGAAGAAGAACTTGTTGTCAATCCAAAACTTGCAGAGCAAGCAAAGACCAACACACAGGATAACTTTAAATATGGGTTTGAAGATGTTTTCTTGAACACCCTAATAAGTCGTATGGACCAAAATCAAGAACTTTTCACGAAAATGATGGATGATGATGAATTTTCCAGAGTGGTGAAGAGATTGTTGTTGGAAAAGGTTTATACGAGACTGAGGGAGGCGATATGAATAAGAACGGAATCCCCATAATAACTATATTTCTCGCTCGTTGAAAGTTTTTTATTGAAAAAGGGATTCCGTTCTGAATGTCTGCATTGGGTAGCAACGAGCAAAGTAAAATTAAGACAGAAATAAATAAAATGCAAAAACTATTAAGAGTAAATTTAAGATAGTAAATTAGTTAGTCTGTAATAACCAACTATTTTGGTTATAAAAAGTCCTGAATGATTCTAAATCGATAAACATTTACTGATCAAAATAAAATATCATGGAACAGGAAATTAAACTTGGCAAAAAGATATTCATTCGCAATACTGGAAAAGATGAATATTGGCTGCAAGATATAATTTATGCTAATCCCGAAAGACTTGGTCTTGGAAGCCTTGTTACAGTACGAAAAGAAAAAAGC
>JAYEJL010000074.1:0-2722 GCA_034660555.1 Thermotogota bacterium | reverse complement strand
TTTGGATAGTTATTTATTGACAAAACAGGAGAAAGACTTATTTGTAGGTTTATCTCTGCTAAGACCGATATAGAAATTACTAACAAAAAAATAACAAGCACTTTCTTCATAATATTCAACTCCCGGTTTTTTATTATCAGAGTAGTATCATTCATTAAAAAGGTTCATTGACCTAACATAAGCAGTCTTTGAATACAAATATTCATAATACTGCACCCTGTAATCTTAAATCAAGTATAAACGTTTAAGTGCACTAAAAAGAAATGGAAAACGGACTTGTTTATTCCCGAGTCAATTGGTATAATATAAACGGTATGGATATTTTTCCCGGTGCAAATCTAGAACCTGGTGTGGTCATAGATCATGGTATTGGAACAGTAATTGGAGAAACAGCTTCGGTGGGAAGCGGTACTATAATTTATCATGAAGGAACACTGGACAACAGGGTAGTAACAAAAGGAAAAAGACATCCAGATATTAGTAAATATGTGATAATAGGTGCAGGAGCAAAAATCCTTGGACCTATGTATATCGTTAATAACTCAAAAATTGGTGCCAACATTGTTGTCCGGCATCATGTGTGCAAAAATGACACAGTTGTTGGTATACCGGCAAAAACTATACAGAAAAGGAAAGGGATTAACTATGAACATAATAAATACCATTGGTAACACACCCGTAGTGAAAATAGAAAATCTAGATCCTTCAGGAAAAACTTTTCTTAAATTGGAGAAAAATAATCCAGGTGGAAGCATAAAGGACCGTGCCGTTCTTGGTATGCTATTGAACGCAAAAGAGTCTGGTAGTCTATATGAAAATGTAACAATTATAGAGCCTACAAGCGGGAACACAGGCATATCAATAGCTATGCTTTCATCTTTTTTTAATTACAAAGCCATACTGGTAATGCCAGAGACAGCAAGTGTTGAAAGAATCAAAGTGATGAAAGCATTTGGAGCCAAAGTTGTGCTTACTTCAAAAGAAGATGGTATGAAAGGCTCAATAGAAAGAGTTGAAGATTTATTAAAGGAAATTGAGCCATCAATCACGCTCGATCAATTTAACAATCCTGCCAACTCTGCATATCATGAGTTAACAACAGGTCCAGAGATTTTTTCGCAGATGTCAGGAGAAATTGACACATTTGTATGTGGAACCGGTACAGGTGGAACACTTACAGGTGTTGGGAGAGCACTAAAAGAATTTAGTAAATCTATAAGAGTTGTCGCAGTAGAACCAGCAAATTCGCCAGTGCTAACTAAAGGTATTCCTGGAAAACACAGGATACAGGGAATAGGTCCAGGTTTTGTTCCCTCTATTTTAGACAGAAACATAATCGATGAGGTAGTTACAGTAAGCGATGAAGAAGCCTTTGCTACTATGCATGAACTGCACAAAAAAGAGGGATTACTGGTAGGAATTTCTACAGGTGCAAATATTGCAGCTGGTATTAAATTAAAAAAATCCGGCACCACAGGTAACATAGTTACTGTCGCGCCGGATCATTACGAACGTTATTTAAGTAAAAATAGTTAGTTATTTAACAACTATTTCACCACGAGGATAATATCTGAAAACATCTGTCCACATCTGATTATTCGAGAAATCTACATATCTTAATCCTGTAAGATTCATATTTATTAAGTGAACATCATAAGAACCATCAATGAATATATCGTATTTCTGATTGCTACTGAACATAACATTATCCATTATCACTGGGGCCCATTCTGATTGTTCTAGAGGTGACATTTTCAGGAATTCATGCTTCAAATCTTCTGGTAAGGATCTATTAGAAATGAAAATTCCATTTTCAGTTGTATTTTCAATACTGCAATTTTTTATGGTAGCTCCGCTGTTCGCAAGTAACATGCCAATATACGGATTACCATTATATGTATCGCCGGAAATTGAAGTATCTTCAATATTGGCATAGGAAACATTACTTATCCTCAATCCAAATTGAGCACCATTCACTTTTGAGTCGACAATAGAAACCTCTCTGCTATTTAAAACCTCCACACCTGTATTCATTGAGGAAACATTGATATTAACAAGTTCAATGGGCTTGAAAGCATTCTTTACACTTAAACCCATAGAATTTATTGACTCCAGGGCTTCATAATTCTGTATATTAATGCTTTCCTGAGGATCAAGTATTGCAAATCCATTTGTTGATTCTTTAATTTGAATATCCCACACGTTCAGTCGCGACATTTCTGACAAGTAGGCAGCTGTTCTTACATCAGTAAATGTTGCTTTCTTTAACTCAAGGGCACTGCCATTTTTCATAACAAGCGGAATGACTGAACCAGAAAACGCGCAGTTTTTAAGTAAGAATGTGCTGTTATTACCAGAAAGTCGGCTATTTTCTCCGGTAAATGTAATATTTGACGCCTCAAATATGCTTCCCTTGTAAAAAGACGGAGAATATTTTGAAAGACTCTCAAAATGTATTCCTTTGCCTTTGCCATTCATTTCAAGCGTTCCATCAACATCTATCGATGAACCATCCTGAAGAAGAACCAAACCTTCTCCACTTAATGACAATGTTGATCCTTCTTTGATGATAAGTTCCTTGCTTATTAATATTGGGAAAGCTTTATAATCGTAGGTAACTTCATCTGTTTTCTCACCGGTTAAAATCGTAGCTCCCTGGTAAAGAGGTACATTGTCCTTGACTATTTCATAATCATATCCTTCACCAGAAACTTCTATTTCA
>JAYEJL010000073.1:0-14015 GCA_034660555.1 Thermotogota bacterium | reverse complement strand
ATACAATGAACCAGTAATAAGTATCTTCTTGATCAAGACTGTCTATTTCGAAGACTTCTTTCGTAAGATTTGACTGTTCTTGTTTTATATTACCATTTGTACCAAAATAAACATGAAACTTTAATACATCATTTTCTGGATCTGACGATTCCCATTTAAGTTCAACTGGTATGGTTACTGTTTCTCCATCATCAGGTTCTTTTAACTTTGGAACAGATGGTGGTCTATTAGCGATAATTGTGAGAGTATCACTGACAACTCTTCCACGATTATTGTTGGCTTCAATTGTAATTTTCTCTTTACCATCTGTTTCTTCATTGAATTTAGGGTCATCCCAAACATATTTTTGGCCTATAATTTCTCCAACTACAATATCATCTTCATTAGGTGTTACTTCATAACTAATATCCTTAATATTGACAGCGTCCGTGTACGTTGTTAAATCAAGTGTGAACGTTTCACCCTCGTTAGCAATTAACGGATCATCAGGTAAATCAAATGGATTAAATAGGGTAGGACAACCTGCAAACATAACAAGCAAAGCAACTATAAGAACATATAGTATTGTTTTTTTCACTTTTTTGCACCTCCACCAATTTTGGCGTGAATTTGTATATTAAAATAAACAATGTTGCGAATATCACAGCTTCAATAATTATACACTCTTTTCATTTTCTGTAAAAGTATCTTTTTCACGTTGTAGATCACTGTAAATTATATCATTGATCAATGAAATCTATATTCCTTTACTGTGTAGGTCATGATATAATCAACAAAGAATATTATACCAGTCTATTTTAGTATACTTTAATCGGAGGGGCATAATGAAAAAAATATTATCTCTATTAATAGCTCTCATTTTTATTGGTTTACTTTCTTCATGTACCAAATATACGTTTGCAGTTCCTGATCAAGAAATTGAAGAAGGTTCAAAGCTTGAAATTGAACTCAAAGAATACGCTTCTGAAACACTGAAAGAACCACTTGAATTTGCTAAGGTTTCTGGAGTTGGTTATGTTTATCAAGGCAAGTACCATTACACTCCTGACTATGATTCTGCTGGAGAGCATGAAGTTACTGTTCTGGTAAGGGATTCAAACAAGAAAGAGCTTAAAAGTACTTTTAAAATTACAGTTATAGATGTCAATCATGCACCTGTTGGAGAGATAAAGGACATGAGATTTATGGAAGGAGATATAATAGAGCTAAATCTCGATGAATACTTTGAAGACCCGGATGGTGATGAAATAAGCTATGAACTCATTGAGGGCACTGGAAAGATAGAAGAACGCATTTATAAAGCTTTTGAAGGTTCTGCACTGCCTGGAATTCATCCAGTAAGAATATCTGTAAAGGATAATCGTGGTAATGAAATTAGCGAGCATTTTGTTCTCATTGTTGAGGAAAAAACCGCTTCTCCTGCTTATGATGATTTAAAAACGATTTTTGAAGTAATCAGATACGAGGTATTAAAAATTGATCTAAATGAACAGCTGGAAGTTAATGAAAAAGGTAGATTTGAGCTGGTTGATGGACCTGGAGTCCTATCATATGAAGGAAATTATTATTACCTTCCTTCCATTAACGATAAAGAGGAACATGAAGTAATTTTTAGGATAAACAGTAATGAGGAAGATGGTGAACTAAAGAGATTTCACATAAAGGTTATTGATAAAACAGTAGGCAATATTATTGAAGTTGGTACAGAAGAAGACATGTATTCAACAATTCAAAGTGCTATCAACGCTGCAAAGGCTGGCGATATCGTTCTTGTACATCCGGGAACTTATGAAGAAACTTTAAGCATCACTAAAGGGATTATTTTAAGAGGTGTAGATAGGGATTCTGTTGTCATTAAGTCGGATAAATCAAGCAATGCAAGAATATATATAAGACAGGCAAATGGATTCAGCATAGAAAATCTTACCATAATTGATGCAGAACGTTCTGTAATGGTTTCAAGATCCACAGGGCAAATAATTAATTGCAAACTTATTGGAGGTAAAACGGCTCTTACATACAGTTCGGGAAAAAACGATTTACTCATTAAGGACAGTTATATATCTACACTTGAAGAAGAAGATGTAGAAGATCTTCCCGGAGATAGATATTATGGGATTTACGCATATGGAGAAGGAAGGTTATTTTTGAATTCAAACACAGTAAAGAATTGCGGAACTGGAATTATGATGACAAACGATTTGCTTTTTAAAGTAAATGATAATAGATTTGATAGAAATCGTGTAGGTGTATCACTGGCAGGAGATTCTACCGGCTATCTTATTTCAAATCATGTTACACGTAATGAAGAAAATGGTATTCTTATAAATTCTGATTCAATAGTTACCCTCAATGAAAATAAGTTCTATTCAAATATACTTCATGGACTTGATCTTTATCTAAGAATGTGTACTGATTGTGGTTGTGGAGGCTCAGTTTTCAGAGGTACGATTCTTGGAGAGAACAATATTATTGATGACCCTAAAGGTATATGTCCTTTAGATCGAGATTGGCCTGAAAATTTCTATACAATTGACGAGACTTTAGGGAAGTAAAAATGAGGAATCTATGAAGAAATATCTTTGTTTTTTCTTGCTATTTTTCATAACAATAATTTCATTTGGAAGCGAAGTTGTTATAGATTATTTCGGCGTATCGACCTGTCAGGAATGTCTGGAAGCTGAAATGACTATTGAAAACGCAAAATTTGAAGTGGATGCGGAAATTGTTGTAAATAAGTTTCTACTTTCTGAAGCCAAAAATCAAGAACTCAAGCTGAAATATGCAAAGGTTTATGATCTCGCTGAAGAAAATTATGATGTTTATCCAATTATTTTTGTAGGCAATGAAGTTCTATTTGGTGAAGAAATAAAAGTAGATAACCTTGTTGGTGCGATAGAAAATTATTCGGAAGAAGTCAGACAGAACAAACTTAAAGAAATTGAAGAATTGGAAGAAGATGTTACGCAGCGCATAAAGAGCCGTTATGAAGAATTCAGTTTCTTCATTGTGCTTGGCGCAGGGTTGATAGATGGAATCAATCCCTGCGCTTTTGTTGTTTTAATCTTCCTTGTTTCATATTTATTCTACGTTGGACGCAGTAAAAACGAAATATTAATAGCTGGATTATATTTTGCTTTGGGATTGTTCGCTGCATACATAGCGATGGGGACTGGATTGCTTGGAGCAGTGGGTTATCTTCAGAATATTTCTCGAATATTTCAGCTAATTTTTTATCCTGCAATGGCAGTTTTTACCGGACTACTTGCCATACTATCTATAAATGATTTCTTTAGAATGAAATATAAAGGTAAAAAGGGTGTTCTTGAATTAACTCCAGGACTTAAGAGAAAGACTCACGAAATAATAAGAAAAAATGCCCATGCGAAAACGATATGGCTTGCTTCTTTGGTTACTGGTCTTCTGATATCCTTTGTTGAATTCATGTGCACCGGACAGGTTTACCTGCCAACAATTGTTTACGTTATAAACAGCGTTGGTTTAAATACTGAGGCTCTTGGATTTTTGATTATTTACAATATTGGTTTCATAATACCGGTAATAGGAATAACGCTAGTTGCTTACTATACTTCTTCTACAAAAAAGATACAGGAATTCATGAAATCTTCTGAAGCTGCTGCAAAAGTTAAACTCGTTCTTGGTGGGTTATTTACTATGTTCTGCATTATCATGGTTAATATTTCGATAAATGTGTTTAGATGACCATTTACAGGAAACGAGAGAAATCAAGTAGACGAGAATTCGAGAGGGATCCAGAAGACGAGAATCCGAGAGCCCGAGAATCCGAGAAAAACACGTGGACCATTATCCTTTTGGCTTTTAATGCCCTCTTGAGAGGGCGAGCCGAAGGCGGGTGTGTGAATTTTACACGAAGAGACGTTGTGCGTCAGTGGGTTGTGCGTTGTTCGTAAGTTCAAAATACTCTAAACCGTTGATATGCGATTTGGGAAACAATCGGATATGCTGCTGGAGGGATAGCAGGATATGTATGCCAGATGAAGGCATGCATATGCGCTACACGGATCAAAAATCAGAAACACACACCTCACCGCTAACGCGGTCCCCTCCTCTGACAGAGGAGAATATAAACGAGAATTCGAGAAAATTAACACCCACCACCGCAGGCGGTCCCCTGCCCTCAAGGGTGGATTTTTGGAGCGTAATTCAAAAACCTGACACCCCCCCTGCTTCGCAGGACTCCCCTCGTAAGGGGAGATTTTTAAAACACTGTATATTAGCGGGGTTTAAAGTTTTTGAATGTCCTCTAGAGAGGGCGAGCCGAAGGCGGGTGTGTGAATTTTTTAAAGACTAAACACGTTGTACGCTGGTAGGCCG
Organism: Thermotogota bacterium; assembly: GCA_034660555.1. Classification (GTDB taxonomy): domain Bacteria; phylum Thermotogota; class Thermotogae; order Petrotogales; family Kosmotogaceae; genus JASMTM01. The sequence goes on along the minus strand of JAYEJL010000073.1, from coordinate 9,659 downwards.
TGCGTTTTACGTATTTAAAAACTTCTAGGTTCTAATGCTCTCGGGAGGGTTGAAGATTTTTTGTACTCAAAATGCCCCTTAAGGGGCCTGCAGATATATTATGAATCTCTATTTCGGCTTTTTCACCTATTAGTTCTTTTGGACCAGAGAATATTACAATTTTGTTTGTTATTGTTCTCCCATAAAGATTTCCATCCTTCAAAACGCCTTCAACTATTATTTCTACGTTTTTTCCAATGTATTGTTCGTTTTTCTCTTGATTTATGGATTTCTGGAGTTCGAGAAGTTCATTTAATCGTGCTGTTTTGACTTTATGAGGGACATTGTCTTCGTATTTTCTTGCTGATAACGTTCCTTCACGAGGTGAATAAACAGCAAAGTTCACTCTATCGTAGCGCACGATTTTAAGCAGTTCTTTCGTTTCCAGATAATCGTTTTCTGTTTCACCGGGAAAGCCTAGAATGAGATCGGTACTTAATGATGCTTCGGGTAATTTTTCTTTGACTTTACTAATAAGCTCCAAATACTCTTCTCTTGTATATCCTCTGTTCATCGCTTTTAGTATTTTGTTACTTCCTGATTGTATGGGCAAATGTATCGATTTTGATATTCTGTCCGATGAAGCAATTGTTTCAATGAGTTCTTCTGAAAAATCTTTTGGGTAAGATGTAAGGAACCAGATTCTTTCTATTCCCTCAATCTTTAATGTTTCTTTTATTAGCTTTGATAAAGATGTGTCATCATCAAGATCATTGCCGTAAGAATCAACATTTTGCCCGAGATATGTGATTTCTTTGTATCCGTTGTCAGCGAGTTTTCTCACTTCGGAGATAATGTCTTCCATCTTTCTGCTCTTCTCTCTACCTCTTACATAAGGCACTATGCAGTAACTGCAGAACTTATCGCATCCGTATATGATAGTAACCCAGGCATGATGATTACTTTCTCTGTATCGTGGTGTTGTTGAGTCTAACTCATCTAGTTTATCTGAAAAATCAGTGAAGTGCTCTCCCTTTGAAGCTCTTTCGATGAAATCATTTATTTGTGAAATATTTCGGGTTCCGAAAACGAAATTCAATTCTTCATGGGATTCAAGTAACTTCTTTCTCTCTTTTTCAGCAACACATCCACCAAAGCCAATAATCAAATCGTTCTTTTTTTTCTTTAACGCTTTGAGTCTTCCCAGTTTGCCATAAGCCTTTCTTTCAGACTTGCCTCTTACAGCACAGCTGTTTATTATTACGGCGTCAGCGTTGTTCTCGGTATCAATAATCTCATGACCTGCATTTTTAAGAATACCAGCCATGGTTTCTGAGTCATTTACGTTCATCTGGCAACCAAAGGTTCTAAAATATATCTTCAAAATTATCTCTCCTGTTTTTTCTCTTTAAATTTTACTATATTTGTCAGCTTTTTTCAGAAAATCAAACTATAAAAAAAGACTGCCCTAAGGCAGTCTTCTTTATTTTGTGATCAATTATAACTCATCTTCATCTTCATCGAGATCGCTGTCTTCGTCAGGCAAATTACCTGACGCCTCTTCTTCAGCTGCAGCTACTTCTTTTTTCTCTTTCGTGTCTTCTGATTTTTCTTCTTCTTTTGGTTTTTCTTCTGTGGTTTCTTTTGGTTTTTCTGATGCACCAGTATCGAGTCCTTCTCTGCCTTCAAGAATGGCATCAGAAATAATACTTGTGATAAGCTTTATTGCTCTTATGGCGTCATCGTTGCCTGGAATAAAAAAATCTAATACATCGGGATCACTGTTGGTATCAGCAATTCCGATAACCGGAATTTCCAGTTTGTTGGCTTCTGCAACTGCTATCTCTTCTTTTTGGGTATCGACTACAAAAACAACATCAGGTAATCTCTCCATATTTTTAACACCATTTAGATTTTTTCTCAGCTTATCGAAATCTCTTCTCAGCATACTCTGCTCTTTTTTGGGCATTTTATCGATTTCTCCGGTCTCTTCCATTTCTTCGTAGCGTTTTAAAGCACTGGTTCGTTTTCGTATTGTTTCAAAATTCGTCAACAATCCACCAAGCCATCTATTGTTTACATAGAAAGCACCACAGCGATTTGCTTCTTCTTCAATAATTTCCTGGGCCTGTCTCTTTGTTCCCACAAAGAGAAACGTAGCGTTTTCCTGAGACCTGGATTTAACGAAATCGTAGACCCGGTCGATCCATTTAAGGGTTTTCTGAAGATCAACGATGTAAATGCCCTTTCTTTCTCCATAAATGTAGGGCTGCATTTTGGGATTCCATCTTCTTGTTCTGTGTCCAAAATGTACTCCTGCTTCGAGCAGTTTTTTCATTGTAACTACTGGCACTTAAAAAACACCTCCGTTTGGTTTTCCCTCCAGCCCGTTGATAACCGACCCGTATTGTGGGCACCGGGGTTATCAGTGATAAGACTGTGTGGGATTATTTATTTAGTATTTCTTCCAATTTATAACTTTTTGCGTTGAGCCATAGATTTTCCAGCGAATAAAAATCTCTTCCTTTTTTGCTGAAGAGATGTGCAATGAAGAATCCACAATCAACAACCATCCAATCATAACCTTTACCATGGTCGTAATAGATTACAGGAATATTATCTTTTTTTACATATTCTAATATTTTGTCTCTAAGCGCTTCCATGTGAGGATCAGAATTCGCGGTGGCTATTATGAAATAACTGGTTAGATTGGATACCTTTTGTACGTCAAGTACCATAACGTCTTCAGCTTCATTGTTATCAAGTATACCTACGATATCAGTAATCTCCTTATCCAAAAATTCACCTCCCGATTATTATTGTTCTATTTATATAATCTTTTCTTCAGGCACAGTCTATTCAACTGTCACACTTTTAGCAAGATTTCTCGGTTTGTCAGGATCGTGTCCTTTAAGTACTGCAACGTGATATGCGAATAGCTGTAAATAGGGTGACATGATCAAAGGATACAGTGGTTCACTTACAATAGGCGTATCAATTCTGCTATTGACGACTCTACTTACATCCTTATCATTTTCCGAGCATATTGCAACGACTTTAGCGTTACGGGCTCTTGTTTCCATAACATTGGATAATGTTTTTCCTTTTAGTTTATCATCAGGCACAATGGCAAAAACAGGAAAATTTTCATCCAGCAACGCTATGGGACCATGCTTTAGTTCGCCTGACTGGTATCCTGAAGCATGAATGTAACTTATTTCTTTAAGCTTTAAAGCTCCCTCAAGGGCTGTGGCGTAGCTATAGCCACGTCCTATATACATAAAGTGCAAATATTTGTGATATTCCCTGGCCAGTTCTTGTGTTATATAATCAGCCTTTGACAACACATTTTCAAACAGTGTTGGCATACTTTCAAGCTCATTTGTTAGTGATATCAATTTATCAACATTGTTACCACGCAAGTATGAAATATATATACCGGTTAAAAGCAAAACCATTAGTTGAGAAACATAGGTCTTCGAAGCAGCAACACCTATTTCCGGGCCAGCATTCAAATATATGACAGTATCTGATTCTCTTGAAATGGTTGATCCAACGACATTCGTAAAGGAAATGGATTTGCCGTTTCTCGAATTGACCTGCCTGATTCCTTCTAAAGTATCTGCGGTTTCACCAGATTGAGATATTGCGAAAACCAGTGTATTTTCATCAATGTGTATATTACGATATCTGAATTCTGACGCTACATCTATTTCTGCAGTCAGTCCGGCATAATCTTCAAGAAATCTTTTAAAAACAAGACCTGCATGATAACTCGTTCCGCAGGCAACTATTTGAACGGTTTTTGCATTCTTTATTTGGTCTTTCATTTTTTCCAGTTCTTCAAAATATGCCAGGTTGTTCTTGATCCTGCCTGCCATTGCATTTCTCAAAGTATGTGGCTCTTCAAAGATTTCTTTGAGCATGAAATGAGCGAATCCACCCTTTTCTGCAGCTTCTTCAGTCCATGAGATGTGAGTTGGAGATCGGTCTAGTTTTGAACCGTCTATCCCTGTAAAGCTAACTTCGCCAGGTCTTACTAAAGCCACATCGCCGTCTTCCATGAAATAAACATCATTCAAGTATGATAGTAGTGGAGTAACATCAGAAGCGATAAAACCGCCCTGTGAGGTGGATGCAACAACTAAAGGGCTCCCCTTTCTTGCAGCCACAATCTCTTTTTCATTGTCAGCGTGTATAACACCGATTGCGTAAGCTCCAACAAGGTCAACTAAAGCATGTCTTACAGCATCGACCAGATCTCCATTGAAGTATTCTTCTACAAGATGGGCTATGACTTCTGTATCGGTTTCAGAATCAAACTTATGTCCTTTATCCTTAAGATAGCGTCTGATTTCTTCATAATTTTCGATAATACCGTTATGCACCACAGCAATTTTTCCCGTGCAATCTGTATGAGGGTGAGCGTTGACATCATTTGGTGCACCATGAGTGGCCCATCGTGTATGGGCTATCCCGGTATCTATATTTATATTGATATCTTCTCCCAGTTCGCTAACCAGCTCTTTTATTTTTCCTACTGATTTTATTATTTCTACTTCATTATTGTTAAGGTAAGCAACACCTGCAGAATCGTAACCTCTATACTCCAGCTTCTTTAAAGCACCTACCAGATTGGAAATAGTTATTCCGTTACCGGTCATTCCTACAATTCCACACATAGATTAACTCCTGAGATTATCTTTAAGCTTATCCACAAGGTTACCTGTCACTCCTTTATATGCGACATTCAGGGCATTTTCAATACCTGTGGCGTTTGAGCTCCCGTGTGCTTTAGTCACAATACCATTCACACCCAGTACAAAGGCACCACCATACTGATTTGGGTCGAGTTTCTTTCTTAGTTTGTCAAAGGTACCCTTTAATAACGCTCCACCCAATAAGCCCAGGGGTCCTGAAGATTTTATTTCACTTTTAAGTAACGTTGATATATATTTGGCAGCTCCCTCTATCGACTTTATCGCGATATTGCCTAGCAGTCCCGAAGTAACTATAACGTCTACGTCTCCTGCTACAATATCCCTACCTTCTACGTTTCCTACGAAACTATCTGTAAACCTCTCTTTGAGTAGAGCAAAGGTTTCTTTAAGCAGATCGGTTCCCTTTTCATCTTCTTCTCCAACATTTAACAGTCCAACTTTTGGATTGTTGATCTTCAAAATCCTGGCATATTCTGTTCCCATAATTGCAAAATCTCTTAGGTGAGAAGCTCTAACCTCCAGATTTGCCCCCGAGTCCAGCAAAACCGTAAAACCTTTTTTTGAGGGTACAGGTGTTGCAATAGCACCTCTTTCAATTCCTTTTATTCTTCCCACCACGAACAGAGCAACCGCGAGAACACCACCGGTGTTTCCCGCTGATACCATAGCGTTCGCTTTCCCTTCTTTTACAAGCTGAGATGTTTTATACAAGGATGTGTTTTTCTTTCGTATTGCGAGAGAAGGTTTTTCAGCCATTCCAAAAACATCAGGTGCATCAACTATGTGTATTTGTTCACCTGTATAATCTTTCTCATTTAGAAGATCTTTGAGCTCGTTTTCTTTTCCCACAAGAAGTATCTCAACATTTTTGGATTCCCTATTTAAAAACGAAATAGCGCCATCAATGTTAATTTTTGGCGCCTGATCTCCACCGTATGCATCAAGGGCAATTGTTACCCTTTTCATATTATTCACCTATCTCTAGAATCTGCTTTCCTCCGTAGTATCCACAACTAAGACATACTCTGTGAGGCTCTTTTGGAGCTCCGCAATTAGGGCATGTTGAAATTGCAACACTTTTTGCTCTGTAAATTTTAGCTCTTTTCAATCGTGTTCTCGATCGTGAACGTTTTTGCTTTGGTACAGCCATGATGTCCCTCCTGTTCTAAACTATCCGTTTCGTATGTTTTCCTTCAAATCGCTCAATAATTTATGCCATTTATCGTTGCTTTCATTCTTCTGTTCGCAATTATGATCAGGGTTCTCGTTTAGATTAATACCGCAAATAGGACATAATCCTCTGCAATTTTCAGAGCAGAGTACTTTAAAGGGTATCTCTACTATTATAGCCTCTAATACGCGCTCTGACAAGTCCAGTATATCACTGTCGAGGGGTAATGTGTTTTCAAGGTCCTCTGAAGCTCCGCTATCCACTTCTTTGAAGAATTTTCTGGCTGGTAAATAAACAGCCTCTACAGTTCCATTAATTGGTACAATAACATCCTTCAAACATCTGGCACACTTTTCAATAACCTTTGTTTTGACTGTTCCGCTAACAATTACAGAGTTTTTTTCTTTGTACAGAAATACATCTACGTAGATGGGTTCATCGCATCGAATCTCAGGGTATATATTTTCAAAGCTTACACTCAGTTGCTTCGTCTTTTCAAAGGAATCCAGTTCTACGATTAGTTCTTTGATTTTCGTTTTCATTTTCTTTCACCTCTTGACCAGCAGAATAATATAATACTATAAGATTGTCAAAGAAATATGAATTTCTCACGAACGATTTTAACAGAAATTGGATTAGAGTCAATGGTATTTTAATATAAGCAACAGGCAATTCTAAAGAAATAGCCACTAATTTATCAAATAGAGTAGGAGACTACATTAATCGAGCACTGATTTAAGCGTTTTCAATAATTCATTTCTGATATTTGCGTTGTCAGTTTCACTTCTGTCTAAAGGACTCCCGAGCTCGTGCATCTGTGTTTTTGTGAAATGTTTACCAACAACAAGCACTCTTGTAGAAAGGCGAGCAGCTTCGTAGGGATCATGGGTTACATTAATTGCGGCGAAATTATGTTTTTTCCACAATTCGAGAACAAGTTTAATCATATCTTCCCTTGTTAGTATATCAAGGGATCCAAAAGGTTCATCGAGAAGAATCAGATGAGGTTCTATGGATAACGCTCTGGCCAGAGAAATCCTGCGTTCCATCCCTCCACTGAGTTCTGTTGGATATTTATTGTGATGTTCCATTAACCCAACTTCAGAAAGCATTATTTTAGCTTTTGATTCACTTGAAACCACACTGACATTGTAAAGGGCATTTTTCCATGGGATTAATCTTGTGTCCTGAAAAACAAAACCTAATCGTTTATAATTTCTATCTATTTTTCCCGAATCAGGTTTTAAGAGGTTACTCACAAGTCTTAATAGGGTAGTTTTTCCGCAACCAGAGCTACCAAGTATGGAGAGAAATTCTCCTTCCTGAAGCGAAAGGCTGAATTTCTCAATTATAGTTTGTGTTCCAAAAGCTTTATTAATTTCCTGGATGTTAAGAAGCACGAACCATCATCCTTCTTGAAAGTTTATCGAATATTATTTCACTGACAATTCCAAGAATGATAAGTATTACTGTAAAAGCAAATACATCTGTTGTGTTTAGTGCGTATTTTGCGTCAGAAATCATTCGTCCCAGTCCGGAAATGCCCACCATAAATTCAGCTACGGCTACCGTTTTCCACATCATTCCAGAGCTTATTCTTAAAGATGAAACAATGAAGGGCATAGCTGAAGCGAAGTAAATATCTTTGAACACAATTTTCTTTGGTAAGTTAAAAACCCGGGCCATTTCAAGTAATTTTTTATCAACATTCTTAACCCCTTCAGTAATGTTTAGTGTAATTATTGGAAAAAGAGTTAGAAAGACTATGTAAAGCGGTGAGCGAAAACCGACACCCCACCATAAAATAGCGAGTGCGAGCCAGCTCACAATCGGAATTGCCTGTAATGTTATAATGATGGGTTTGAAAATCTCATATAGGATTTCTATCAATCCCATTGCAAAACCAATTATTAGCGAAAAAAACAGTGCAAGTGATAAACCTCCAAGTGCTTTAAGTGTAGTAAATAAAAGCGGCGAGAATATTTCGCCGCTTATGAATAATTCTGCCAGGCGCTGAATAGTTTTAACTGGTCCTGGCAGAAGCAAATCATTGCCTACTATAAAAGAGCCTGTTAACCAGAGGCTAAATATTATTGCGATTGAAACACATAGTCTAAAATACTTCACTTTCATAGAAGAACTCATCAAAATCAATGTCGCCTATTAACGTATTATCAATTTCATTAATACTCTTTATGTATTCGGTTACTGCTTCTCTCATTTCGTTATCAGCTTTGAATTCATATTTTGTTGATAAAAATGCCTTTTTCAATACAGGAATTGGAAATCCTCCCATTTTTTCAGAAACGAAGGCAGCTGATTTATCCAGTTTCTGCAAAGACATCTCCAGTGACTGTGCATATAAAAGTAAAAAGCTATCCGCTACTGTGGTTTCTAGGTTCGTTCTAACAAATATTCCTGAAGTTGGTACTGAAAAGTCTTTACCTGTCAATTCATTCCACATTTTTTCAATAGGAAGTGATTTTACGGCTTCGGGGACCTTCGTTACAGCCAGTGATGCAAATGGTTCAGGAAGTAGCAAAATTTCAGCTTTTCCAGCTGCAAAAAGCTGAACGGATTCCGGTCCTGCAACATATACTATATTAACGTTTTCGATATTCTCCTTTTTCAGTAAGCCTTTTAAAATTACGTCAGCTGTTTGACCCGGTGCCTGAAGAGTGTAAACGGTTTTTCCTTCAAGATCTTTTACATCGGTCATTTCCTCTTTTGATACAAAATAAAAACCATCCCACATTGATACCGCAGCCAGTTTTATTGGTACGCCCTTAGCTGACAGTTGCCCTCCAACAGTTACAGGTAAAAGAGCAGCCTCTACTTTTCTGGAGACTATATCCGCAATGGCCTGATCTATCGAGCGCCAGAATTCGATTTCAAAGCCTCCCGCGCTTACACCCTTATCTGTAAGTAATTCAGCTATTGGAAGAAGTGTCGGTCCAAGTGGATTTATAAATGTGTGAGCTGCAAGGGAAAGAGAAAATAACATTATGAGAACTATGAATAACATAAGAACTTTCTTCATGATATGATACCTCCTGTTATAAAATTAATTGAATAACCGCTATTATGCTCATGACAATTATATAACAATAAAATGAGCATTAAAATGGCTTTAAGAAATAACTTTTAATTAATTTTAACAGAATTAAACCAGAACCCTGTTAAAAAGTTGCAAAGAACGAAACAACTATGATAAGCTTGTTTTGAAATGGAAGGAAAATATAGTATATTTATTCCATCTGAAAGGGGGGGTATTATGAACAAGAAGGAACTGGTAAATGCATTAGCTGACAAAACGGACATTACAAAGAAAGAAGCTACAGAGCTTTTAGACACGATAATAGATACTATTGAGGAGAAGCTTTCGAAAGGCGACCTGGTCCGTTTAGTAGGATTTGGGACATTTAAGGTTGCAAAGAGAAAGGCTAGAAAAGGTGTAAATCCGAGAACGAAGAAATCAATTACAATTCCAGGGGGAAAGGTACCGAAATTCGTTCCTGGCAAAGAACTGAAGAAGAAAGTAAAGTAGTATTACATCCACAGGGCAAGGTTTTCCTTGCCCTTTTTTTATTTTTCTGCATTATTGTACTTCGTTTCAAACTCTGATAATTTATTATTCTAAATAGTTCTATGCAGTTTACTGTATTAAGAAACGAGTTGTTCTTATGCAATTAAATGTTGTTATAATTGTATTGAATAATTATGATTTCTTGAAGGGAGTAGTTCGTTGAATTTTAGGTTAGTTATAATATGTTTTTTCTTAATAATTT
>JAYEJL010000072.1:0-2757 GCA_034660555.1 Thermotogota bacterium | reverse complement strand
TTTGAGCGCTTTATAGATCTCTTTTTACTCACTTGATTTCTCCTTTTTAATCTCAAATTAACGGATAAGAACATAGAGCCATTTTTATTTGCTGGCAAAGGTTATATTTTAACAGTTTTGATGATCTGAAATGGGGAAAAATATATAATGTAGTGGATTGGTATTGATTGCCTGCTATTTTAGCAAGTTCAGTTACTTTGTTTGGTATTCTATAGAAAATTTCTTGGTGAGGACGTACCTCTCCCTTGTGATTTATTGTAATTGGGAAATTAAAGAATTATGTAAAGATTGGTTCTTGCAGTCGAGCAAACCAGGTCAAAAACTCTTCAACGCGGCCAAAATTTTTGCCAAAACGAATAATAACATACCGACCCGATTTAATAATTTGAGCACCAACTTTGACAAATAAATATCTGAATCGTTTCCAATGAATTTGAAGTTCTGGCTCAATTACATACAACAGCCAACACTTCAAATTCCATGATAACATTGAGATAAGAAAATATGCATAATTGCCGTAAAAATGTTTGCTGGGGATATGAACTGTACCTAATCCGCGTTTAAAATCTCTGATAAAATTCTCTTGATGACCACGACTATCAATAAGAGCGATGATCTGTTCTATTGATTTGTCATAAATGTTGGTCACATAACCGTGATAAAAATACTCTTCTGTGGCTTCGAATAACTCTGATTGTTCCAAAAGATTCTGTTCCATAATCAGTTGACGCTTGTAAACAAAACGGAAACATTTTCCCCAAGCAGCAACGGTGTGTTTAAATTCAGCGACTTCAAGCGCACCTCTAATTTTTAAAACCTTACCTCGTTTTTTCAAGGCGTCTTTTAATGCTTGAAGCCGATAGTTGAACGTATGAGAATCCCGGTGCTTAACATCTGGGTCAGTTTCTTCGGTTTGTTTTTCCGGTTCTTTCCACGACAAGTCTGGAGCAGATAATTTCTGTCTAATTGGATTGTTCAATTCACTGGTTATAATGAAATCAATTTTTGTAGCATCACATTCACAAACATTGATGACGGCTTGTTCGAAAAATCCAGAATCAGCCAGAAGAGTGATTTTATCAAAATAGGGCTTCAAGCGTAAGATATTCTCTTCGAGCATCTTGGCCGCGCCTGTGGAGGTAAAATCCGAACCAGGGCGAAAAATAATATCCAGCAACTCGCCAGTATTGTGAATGTGTAATAGCAATGGATGAAATCCAAAAGTATTCTTATAGCTTTGTGAACTGTTTTCTCTACAGTTACCATAGACTTCATATACAGTTGAATCCATACTGATCATGATTTTCCGATTAAAACGCCTGGAAAGCTTTTTCAGATATTTTTCTTGCATCTTCCAAATAATCTGCCGTAGTCTTTCGGTGGTTTCTTCGGTAAAGCGTTCTAAAAAATCGCCCGATGTATGCGGCGCTGGAATATGCATGTTACCAAAAATCGCCCGAAGCGCACCATCATCTTTTACATTTTTGCTGTCATGGATGGCTTCACCGCCAGTGAATTGATTGATAACCAATGCCAGAATATGTACCGCTTCACCAATCGTTTGGCGATGATATATATTCAAACGAGCAAATTTTTCTATTATATCCATCTTTTTAATAAGTTCAGCTACTAAAAAAAGACCACTGTTGGCGGTAATGTCTATTTTTTCACTTTGTTCAATTCTAAATGTAGGGATGGATACATAACTTTTTGAGCGCTTTATAGATCTCTTTTTACTCATTTGATTTCTCCTTTTTAATTATTATCTCATTGCAATATTAACTGCTTAAAAGATAATAAATTAAAAGGATATTTCAAAGAACTTCTTTTTGCTTATTTGCTAATTTAGGTATAATATACTCTCCTAATCGCTATTTGTCAAGGTTTTTTTTCGTCAATCTAATTCTCTTGTCGAAGGGTGGTGAGGTAGCGTGGGGCATTTCCCATGTCGTATCAGCCTCCAACCTTTTAGACCCCTGAGGTTTACTCGGATACTCTATCTAAGGCTAGAATCATCAGTGGTGTCTAATTCTATAAACCTCAGAGGTCTCAAGAGGTCCAACGTTCTCGCAATGGAGCCATTAATGGCGCTACTGCAAAAAGGTTCTTATAGTCAAATAAAGATCTGACACCGTTTGTAACGGTGTCTTGGTAAATGTTTGCATTTTCAAGGCATAGGCTTTTACTCCAAACACGGTCACAGACCGTGTTGGATCACTATTTGACCTTCTTGCAGAGGAGTCAATATTGTTTACCAAAGAGAATATCTGTTACCAATATTCTACAAGTCCCGAAACAAATACTGTGAGATATAATGAGTTCGGGACAAGGATGTAAAATTAAAAAGGAATTATAGTGCTGATTTTAGGTGTTACGATAAGATCATCGTAGAGACTAAAGCAGTTAAAAGCTTGACCAGTGATTTTTATGCGCAAATGATGCATTATTTAAAAGCAACGAAATTAAGACTGGGATTATTGATAAATTTTGGTTCACCCCGTTTAGTAATGATATAATCTTCTCCAGTTCAAATTTAGTTTGATTTATTAAACGGGGTGAATCAAGCCTAAAAGTTAAAAGAATTATACTTTGATATGTATCAATAACAATCAGTGATAATCTGTGGAATCTGTGGTTAAAGATTTGATAACGGTGTTCACTGAACTTTCACAATTGAGAAGTGTTGATTCATCCGTTTGCCGATCACGGTTGAGGTTTTGGCCCTTTTGGGAGTTCCTATTGGGTGCCGACCGATCC
>JAYEJL010000071.1:0-2760 GCA_034660555.1 Thermotogota bacterium | reverse complement strand
CTAAAGAAATGGTTGTCCCCCCGTCTAAAGAAACATTTGCGACCGAAGGAGTTTGGTTTGAAGCCTCGTATGTAATCTTGGCATACAAAGTTGCCACAGTATAAGTTCTCCCTCCAGCATTTCCACTTATATATATTTCAAGACTTGCCAGAGAAGTTTGATTTAAAGAAAGACTAGAAACCCCGCTTGTTGCCCAAGCCCAAGATGTTCCAAAAGTCTGATCCATTGAATGCTGAAGTGAACCATCATAATAGATATCTATACTAATAAGTGAACTATCTTTAGTCGCTTGCCCGTATGTATAAATATCAATAGCAGTAGTAGTTGCTGCTTCAGTAATAGTCTCCATTGTATATTGGTCTTCATTTCCAGAAGACCCGCCGTTATCAACATAATCTGTTGTAACCCCGTTAGTGGGATAAGTAACATTATCGTCGATGGTTGAATAATGAGAACCCGTAGGTTCCGGTGTCCAGTCAAGAGTTGCAGTATCTCCGTCAGGCCTTACAATACCTGTAGTTGTAGCATCAGATGCAATCTGCCATAAACGTTCTTCTCGAAAATCACCAATCTTTAATGGTCCTAGGTAATAAAGATAAGGACTTATGTCTGGGGCATCAAAACTATATCCCAACTCGTGAGTTTCCCCCGCTTTCCAGTCAACATCCCAGACAATCCTTTTCGTGTTTGGATTATTTGAACTTTGAATTTGGAATTTGTTTAGAATTTCGGATTTAGAATTTAGAATTTGAAAAGTATCTGGCACTGTTTCTTTCACTTTCCCAATAAAATCTTGATTTGCTTTTATTTTAAAAGCCATTTCATAATCTGCCGGCGGATAAATTCTTGTCGGACCTACTCTTTCAACTTCAAAAGGCATTGATTCACGCACTTCAAAAGAATCTGAAATTTCGTAATCGTTATCAAGATTAATCAATTTCATCTCATAGGTTCCTACTCCACCTATTTGATAATAAGCAAAATAATCAGGTATATTGGTAACATTGTCTCCTTTACATTCTCCACTATATTGAATTGTTCCATTTTGAGTTAATAGTGTTTGAGTTTTAGATTTCGGATTTGTGATCTCAAGCTTAAGTGAAGCATCGCATATAGTATGTCCGTCATCTTTTAAAACTGCCATTTGTAAATAAGCTGTCTCACTCGGTAGATAAAGTGACTTATTTGTATTTATTGCTAAAATACCCCAAACAAATTCTTGTTCTTCAGTAAATGTTGAACCCCCGTTATTAATTTCAAATTTTAACACATATTTGCCAGGTTTAAATTGACAAGGAAGTTCAGATAAATCAACAATAAATTCCCCGTTCTTTTGATAATTAATAATCGGATTAATGTTTAAACCAGGTACACTAGCTTTTATGTCAACACCATCAAAAGAATCTATAGAATCTCCTGCTTCTTTTTTGCAATGAAATTTAAAAGATGGTTTTTCGTTCAATTTAAAACTTTTCTTTTTGGAGGTTAGTTCTAAGGTGAAGTTTTTCTCTGAAGGTTTTTCTTCTTGCTCAATATTTTCTTCACTGCCAAATAATTTGTCTATTATTGACGCTCCGAGCAAAGATGCTGTCCCACTTACTGGTGGTACATCTATTGGCTTTGTTTCAATAACATCTTCCCCGTGTTCTACTTCCAACCAAACCGCATCCATATACACTGATGAACTGTTAATATTAGACGAAGTAAACCTAATCTTCAAGTTTCCCAAGTCCTCCCAATTTTCAAAAATAGGCAAGGCATAAAGAAAATATCCTCCATTCAAAATATTAGAAACATCTTTATCTAAAACAATTTCCCCCGCTTGTCGCCAAACACTATTACTTTGGTACTCAATCAGAAGTTTTCTGTGTAAATCTGTGTTCTTATCCGTGTTGATTTGTGTGTCTTTACCGGCAGCCAAAGAAAATCTTAATGCAACATTTTTGATTTTTTCTTTTTGTATATCATCTGAAACATCAAAAGAAGAAAACTCTAAAAAGGAGTTAACTCCATCAACTGTCGGAGTTACCGTTGAAAGATTTTCGGAAGGATGAATATATGCTGAATTTTCCATATTAAAATCTTCAAAATCAGCAACCTCGGACAAATCTTGCGTTAGCGCAACAGTCGGATTCTGCCATCCAAAACCTGTTTTCTCTGCTCCGTTCTCCCCTTCTGAATAAGACAAAACCGAATCGGGTATTATTTTAATAAAGTTACTTGAAGCTCTTACAGAAAGAGAGTTTAAGAAATAAAAAAACAAAGCGAAAATCGCTATTGAAAAAAAGATTAAAAGCACCGATTTTTTATTTTTTAACCGACTCATTTTATTAAACTATTATATCATTAATTATTATAAACAAAAACGCCCTGACAAAAGGACGCTTTCATACCCCGCCTTGCTCAAGAGAATTCTTCTAGAAAATAATCCAAGTGGGTATCCGCAATGTAATCGCTACGAGGAGCACCACATAATATAGGATTCCCTCTTAATAAATTTGTTCCAGAATCTCATAAAGCTTCAGCAGGGTATCTTCATTATATCATGTCAATTCACAATTCACAAATTACAATTCACAATTCGTAATTCACAAATTACAATTCACAAGTTCTTTTTTGTCTTAATTATTATAGAACTTATTACTTTTGCAATCTCTGTGCATTCACTAATAAGATTTTCACATTTATCTTTTTCTCCCATTTCGCTTTTTTTAATCAAGCTCAACCACCATTTAGTTTCATCAGCTTCTTTAAGGGCAA
>JAYEJL010000070.1:0-2789 GCA_034660555.1 Thermotogota bacterium | reverse complement strand
AGAAGATATATTTGACCAAAAGCAGGGAGAAGCATTCTGCAACATCTGGGGTTTGCCCTTAAGGGTGCAGGGAAAGCTAAGGAAATCTAAGTAAGGATGAGACTAAGAAATTATTAGCCACTGGATTACCTCTGGATTTCACGGATCAAATGACCTGGCATCAAGTTACGGTATAGGAAGAACGGATATAGTAGAAAACAGATTGGTGGGCATAAAATCCCGTGAAATATATGAAGCCCCGGCAGCCGCTGTTCTATTGTAAAAGGCAATGGCCGATTATCTCTTCTCTTTCTATTAATGTTTCTGAACCAACTATCACTGTGAGATCTTCGTTTCTCTATTTCTTTGCTTCTAATCCGCCTTTTATCGTGTTGTAGCCGGCTACCGCGATTCCATTTAGTCCTTGCTTTATGGCGATTTTTACAATCTTCTTTGAATCGAGGACGCCATCAGATGAGTATTTTGAGTGGATGTACAGGTCGTATTTCATTTTAGTTTACTCCTACTACAGTATATCTTTGCAGATGAAAGGGGTTTTAGTAGGAATTATCCTTTGTTTTGTAAATTGTGGATTCAGGAAAGTCCGCAACTGCAACCAATACATCATATTTTTGATTCATTTCTATAATTTCATCATTTGATAGTAGATAAGCTCTTTGAGTTTTTTTAAAACGTATTATGAACGAATTTTCTTCGTTTTTTAACGTCTCAAAAAACTCATTTATTGCTTTATCGTTTCCTGCGCGAGGGAGATACCTGCTTGGTCTTTTTAGCCTAAATTGAATTGCATCAGCACGGTCACTGTAAACTGTGGCATTATCAGGCACATTACTTTCAACCCAACCAATCCCTATGTTATTTCTCCAAAATGGAGAGTTGTAGCCCTGTCCATCTTTAGCACCATGATAAAAACCTATAGAGTTGCCCGCTTGAAGTACGAGAAACAATACACAGAATATCGTTATTATCAAAAATAAAGTCGGTTTTAATGAGGATTTTTTAATTTGTCTACGGACATAGAGGATAAAGGAAATTACTACAAGTATTAGAAATGGATAGACGGGACAGGTTAAACGTGTGCCAATTGCATCAAAATGCCACATTGACCTCATTATAATAAGCGTAATAAGGTAAATAAAAATGTATAAAAACACTACATAATTTTTTCTTAAATATTCCAACAATACCTTTCTTTTTGCGGGGTAAATTTTTGCAAAGACTACCAATAAGATAAAGAGGGCGGCGACAATTGTTAAAGCTGCGTAATTATTAAAGAGCATGCGTGATAGTGGACCCAGAAAATCATTCAGAATAGCCCTTACAGTTCTATTGACATTAGCAAGTAGTCCTATGGTGCTTTCCCCTCTGTTGCCACCTGAAAGATGAGAAGTAAGAGTGATATTTCTATATACCCAAAGGATTATCGGAAAAAAGGATATGCACCCAAAAAGTAATATCTGATAAACCATCTTTTTTAATCGTGATTTGCTTTTAAGCACTATAACAATCAAACCAACTACCAGTAACGTAATTCCTATATATCTTGTGAGAATTGCAAGGGCAGTAAATAATGCACTTGCACAGAGCATTTTATTTCTAGCATTATTACTTCTACCAAATTTTATTAGAAAAAGTATTGCCAAAACAGAGAAAAATATATAAGGCATTTCAGTCCATGCAAAAGAAGTGACCCATAATAGAGGGGTAAATACTAAACAAGTAAGGCAAGCTATGTAACCAACAAAAACACCATCAAGAACTTTTCCAATGAAGAAAAGGTGAAACATTAAAAATGCAAAACATAAAATAGGTATTATTCTAGCAGCTTGTTCTGCATTAAAACCAAGATGCATAAAACCTGCAATTGAAAGAGGATATAAAGGAGGCCATACAGTATATGGAGATAGGGAATCAGCAGAATAGCCTACATGGAATCCATTTCCATAGTAAATATTTTCTCCAGCACTAATGTAGTTGGTTGAATCTGGACTAATTCCAGAGCCTGATTGCGTGATAAGCAAACCAAGCGTCAAAGCAATAAAAAAACAAGCAAAACAAAAAGGCAAATAAAAATGTCTGGTTTGAAATCTTTCCCCTTTGAGTGAAACAAAATCATAACATCTATTCGCCGTTGAAGGATATATGTAAATTAATGCACCGAAAACAACAGCAAATATCCCTAATACGACTGCTGAAAACCTAACCGACTGTATTCTTCGGATTGTGCCCTCTGCTAAGATACCATCAAGGCTAAAATGATTTGCTACAAAGAGGGGGGTTATAAAAAAGCTGGCCGCCAATACAAGCAGTACCCCTATACCAATAAGTCCAATAATCTTTACAAACTTATTAGAATCCAACTTCATTCACCTCTTTCCTCGAGTTGCAGGTTTTCCCAATCATGAAATAAGACCGAAATAATCCTCCCCCTTCCGTTTTCATAAAATCCTTCCTTCTCTCAAACACAAACCTCACCTTCTCAATCACAAATTCTGCGTCCTTCCTCCTACTATTGTTTTTAACTTTCCACAACCTAACAAACATCCTCAACCCCCTCCCACAACTCTGACCACCACATCAGGAATCCCATAAAGCACACCAACAACCAAAACCACCCACAGAACCATACAAATCACTTAATCAAAATCCCAGCAATTCTTGTTTAGATAAATTTTCATTAACCCCTAAACACCCACCTCTTGTCTAAAAAAAACTTTAATGTATATCCAATTATAAGACCTATAAAACCGCCTAATAATTCGCAATTTTGAAATTCAAAAATAAATTTA
>JAYEJL010000069.1:0-2803 GCA_034660555.1 Thermotogota bacterium | reverse complement strand
TCCAAAAAAATGTATTTATGGCTAATAAGAGAAAAATTCAGTTTATAAGAGAAAGAAAAGAGAACGCCCTAAACGCAATTGGGGCATCTTTAAATTTTCTCCTTGAGTTATTCAATAATGATAAGCAACTCACTAACTTTTTAAATTGTCTCAAAAAGGAGGCACGCAAGAGTGACAAAAGATGATCTTGGTAAATTATTTCTTTTAACATTTCCTGGAGTAATAAAACAAAAACATATTGAACTGATCAGAAAAATCAAACCAGCAGGTGTGCTTCTACGCCCGGATAACATGAGCACAATGAGCCAGCTTCAAATAAACATGGAACGACTATATGAAATTATAGATGAAGGCATTAAACTTCTCATAACTTCAGATCATGAAGGGGGGCAGCTCGAAACATTTCCTGGTATTCTACCATGTCCAGGCAATAAAGCAATTGGTGTTACGAACAATGTGAATTATGCGAGTATATACGGCAATGCTTTAGGGCATGATTTGAAAAATATCGGCTTTAACATGTTATTCGCTCCTGTTCTCGATATCTACAAAGAAAATTCAAGTCCAGTAACAGGACTGAGAGCATATTCAGATGACCATAAAAAGGTCAGTGATTTTGGTGTAAGTTTCATGAAAGCTCTACAAAATGAAGGTATTTTGTCAACTGTTAAGCATTTCCCAGGACATGGTAGGGCCAGCCAGGATTCTCATTATGAAATTCCGGTTGTTAATAATCTTGATGAAACCGATTTATTGCCCTTTAAGGAAAGCTTTAATAATGGGGCAAGAACCGTTATGACTGCTCACGTTCTTTATCCCGAATTAGATTCAAATGTAATTGCAACCCTTTCAGAAAAAATACTCAAGGATTTATTGAGAGAAAAAATGGGCTTTGAAGGAATCGTAATAAGCGACGCGGTTGAAATGAAAGCTTTATGGGATAACTATACACCTGATGAAATCGTTAAACATTTCTATTCAGCAACAGGAGACGTTCTTCTCATCGGCGATACCGATAAGTACTTCCCACCATTATATGAATCATTATTAAAAGCCTATGATAACAATTCGATAGACAAGAATCTGTTAAGTAACAGTGTAAAAAGAGTAAGAGAAATTCAGGATGATTTTGTTTCTTCAGATTATAAAAGAAGATTCCTATCAGATATCTCAAAGGAAGCTATATCAATAGATATAAAAGAAAAAATAACCGCAAAGAATGTTACTTTTGTCATTCCAGATGGAAAACCACTTACACCTGCAGATACTTCAAATAATGATTTCATGGAGTACGAAAATATCATTAAATCACTTTTTGATGACCCAAAAATAGTTCATTACGATGTTCCAACAGGCAGAATCGAATTCCCATTGGATAACCAAGATTTCATAATTTCCTTTGTAGTTGATTCTTTTAGCTTCGACAACCAGCTCAAAATGCACAAGAAATTATCCGAAATTTCCAATTATATTGCCTACGTCATTCTCAGAGATGCCAGAGATGTTAAAAAATACAAAAAGGAAAATTATGTGGTAACTAATTCAACTAAGGCATTATCCGTGTATCACGCTTTAAATGCAGTAAAAGAGAATGTTTGTTTGAGTTCTGAAACATATGAATAAATATCTGAAGAAACGCATACAGATGCACCCAAATCTTATGGGTTAAAAGAAACAAATCTTTAGGAGGTGGAGTTTTATGTTTAAGAGATTGCTTTTAGTTCTACTGGTAGTTTCATTGGTAGCGTTATCTTTTGGAAAAACAAAGATATCGCTATGGCAATTCATGATGAATGAAGACATGGCTCAAGAAGTCAAAGAATCCTTTGAAGCTCAGAATCCAGATATCGAACTTGAGATTGTACAACTTTCCTGGGCAACAGGATTCGATCGCATAGTTACGTCAATTGCTGCTGGTAATGCGCCTGATATTGTTGAGTTAGGAAATACATGGCTGGCAACATTTGCAACAAGAGGCGTAATTAGCAAGATTGATTCACTTGTTGAAAAGGCCAGAGATAACTATGTAGCATGGAATTTTGTTGAGTACCAAGGTCATTCCTGGGGTTTCCCATGGCTACTTGCTCCACGCTGTATGTACTACAACCTCGAATTATTTGAACGCGCCGGGCTTAATCCAGACAATCCACCGGAAACCTGGAATGAAATAATGGAAGCAGCCAAAAAAATCAATTCACTTGGTTCAGAAATACGTGGCGTTGGACTGTGTTCTGGTGAGCTTTACAGTCCATATCAACAGTGGTTCCTTCCCGCACTTTGGGGCAACAGAGGAAACTTTGTATCAGAAGATCTAACAACAGCAACTTTAAATTCTATTGAGGTCAAGGAAACTGCCAGATTCTACAGAGATCTTTCAGAATATGCATTACTCGCAAGAGAATCGGAGCTTGCAGGCGCATTTGGTGAAGGCAAACTTGGAATGTTCTTTGCTGGGCCTGCATACATTAACAATACGCAGAGAGATTATCCTGAAATTATTTTTGATGTCGCTTTCATACCAAAACCATCAAAATATCATGGATATAACGCATCCTTTGCAGGTGGTGAAGTACTTGCTATAACAACTCAGTCGGAGAATATCGAAAAGTCATGGAAAGTAATTGAATATCTCCTTAGCGAAAATGTTTCAATGAAAATAACAAGAACCACGGGTGAAGTCTTCCCAACAAAGGTTGGAATAGAACAGGACCCGTGGTTTGAGAGTCACGCGTTACACAGAACATTCTTTGAACAGAATGCCTATGCAGTTCCATTTCCACCGCTAGCAGAAGCGAACAAAATC
>JAYEJL010000068.1:0-2825 GCA_034660555.1 Thermotogota bacterium | reverse complement strand
AGAACGACTTGATTTAAATGATGTCAACGTAAAACGAGCAATTGAACAAAACGTCAAACTTTCTATTGGTACTGATTCGCATAGAAAAGACCACTTACGATATTATGAACTTGGTATTGCAGTTGCTCGCAGAGGTTGGGCACAAAAAAACGATGTAATTAATACCTATTCAGTACGTAAATTAAAAAAATTTTTAAACAAATAAATTTAAATGTAAATATAGGCTTCATCCCGTAATGGAATGAAGTTAATTTAATTGTTCAGTGTTTTCTATCTTCAATTTTGATAATTTGACGTAGGTTGCAATGCAAATGCTGATGTTTCATCAGCATCGACGATGAAAAAAACCAATGCATTTAATTAGCGAAACATAGTATCCACTCATACAGGGTGGAATGTAAGATATCTTTGTGGTGTTTATTTACACGGTTTCCACAAAGGAATCTTACTTTCCTTTGCATAAGATATTAGGAGAACCTGTTTGATATTATACGATAACACTTTCAATGAAAGTTCTTTTTTCTGCATCCATTTCCGTCGACTGCGAAGAAAGCTTCCCCATCGTCGTTTAATGGAAGAAAACACGCTTTCCACGATGGATCTTGCATGATATGTGTCAAGCCATTTCTCTTTATGTTTCTTGTATGATCTGATGGAGATGATCCATGCGGGTTTTCCCTTTGCCTTATTGGTAGCATTGTCTCTGAAGAGCAGATAGGGTTTTCCCTGTTTATCGGCAACGATCTGACAATTCTTCCGTGAAGAATATCCTTTGTCGCCATATACATCCCCGAGCTTTGGGAGATGTTTCATTAGAGTGCTGAACTCTGGGGAGTCATGTCGTTTTGATGGTGTGATTGTGAACCAGTGTATGATTCCCGTGTCCACATCCATGCTGATATGGAGTTTGATGCAATCCCGCTTGGTGTTTTTCCGTCTAATGCGTATATCATACCAGATGCTGCTCTTCCCAGTACGAAAACCAGTACTGTCCACGGCAATGTTCATTCCTTGACGTCTCAGTGAACTGATTGCTTGATTCATCACATTCCTGATATAAGGGATAGAAAGTTTGTTCATTCCTCGATGAATCACCGAATGACCTGGAAGATCATTGAAATTCTTTTTGAATGTTTCACTTTCTTTGAGGTATGATTCGATACCATCATAGGTTTGATTAAATCCTATTTTAAGGATACAACCAGTGGTAACTTCCCGAGGATCATGGCTTTTTCTTCCTCTTTTCTTCAGCTTCCATGGTGATGGAAGCCGTTTTACTGCTTCAATCACCTGTTCTGTAAACAGCTCATTGAAATTTCGGTTCACATAGTTCAATATTTTAGGTTCAATTCTTTTTTTCGCGCATCCCATCCTTAAAAAAAAGAAAAATGATTCATCCCCTAATTATCTATTTCGGGATGAAGCCAAGAAGGATAGAAAATAAATATTACTGGCTTTTTGCGTTTTAGAATTCAAAGATACATAACTTTTTGTTCATAAAACTCTTTCCTCTTTGTTGGGATGTACGGATGGAGTTACCAATTGTTCAATTTCCTTCCTATGTGGAGGAGATGAGTAATGAGTTTACTCATCTTTTTGATCAAAAAAGGCAGTTCATTCATTTTAAACAATTGATGACTGGATTTGTGTCTGCTGAGAAGAAGACCATGGCTCATATGAATGGGTTATTTACATATCATTCAGATCAGTCAAATCTTAATCGTTTTATCACCCATGCAACTTGGAATGAATATGAGATGAACAAGGTGAAAGTCAACTTGATCAATCAAGTTGAATCGGAGGGTGTTGTTGTTTTGGATGATTATATCATTGAAAAATGTGGAACAGAGATTTTTGGTACTGATTGGCATCGTGATCATGCAAGTAATAAGAATGTATGGGGATGGCAGATAGCAGATTGTGTGTTCTCGGGTGAAGGGATCTATCCGCTTCTTTCCAGTATGTACATTAAGGAGAAGAGCAGATGGAACACAAACAATGATTTTAGCAGTAAGATAGAACTGCAAATGGATCATCTTTCTATGTTGGTGGATATGAATCTTGATTTTTCTTGCGTGGTAATGGATATCTGGTATTTCAGTAAAAAATTGACTGATCATATTGAGTCTTTTAGGAAAGATTGGATCGCACAATCAAAATCAAATCGACTGGTGAAATCCAAAGGTGAATGGATTTCTCTTGAAAGCTTTGGATGGAAAAAGATGCAACGTGGTGGTTTTAAGGTTATTACTCTTGGTGATCAGAAGTATCTGATGAAAGTGTTCACGGTTACCATGAAACAAATAGGGAGAGTACGGTTACTGGTTTCTTTGAATCAGCATGGAAACATTAATTTCTATGTTTCTAATAATCTTACGTGGGATGAGTTGGCGATTGCCACTCGGTATTCCAGAAGATGGGACATTGAGGTATGGCACAGGGAAGGCAAAGGTGATTTCGGGTTAAAGGATTGCCGGCTACGGTGTGTTGAAGGGGTCAGCAGGTACCTGACTCTGAGTACTTTAGCGGACACTCTACTTGAAATTGTTTCGTTGCTTTCACCGGTGTATGCCATGCTAAAAAATCAGGGTTATACTCCTGAGATGAAACATCGATGGATTCTTGCTGAGATGGTTGGTCAACTCATCTCATCTGTACAAACAGTAGGAGAAGGAGGTGTTAAAAAAATCATTGAGGGTATTCTTTGTCCCTATAAATCGACAAAAAAAGGACATATAACTGCTTAGTAAAACGCAAAACTCCAGTAATAATAAATTAAAAGATGAATTCGAGCCGAGCAATTATTTTTGGAAAAAAAAGATATG
>JAYEJL010000067.1:0-2831 GCA_034660555.1 Thermotogota bacterium | reverse complement strand
TCTCAAAGATAGGCTATGAGGTTCTGGGTTCCATTTTTGAAAATTTAATTCCTGATGATGAGAGACACCGATTCGGGCAATATTTCACTAGGTCTGATGTTGTAGACTTAATAATAGGATTTTGTGTGAAGACCGGAGATGAGAAGGTCTTAGACCCTGCGTGTGGTGCAGGAACATTTCTAACGAGGGCTTATGTCAGGAAAAAGACGAAAAAAAGTGATAAGGAGACTGGAGAGATATTACGCGAGCTAAAAGGTGTGGATATAGCGGAGTTCGGGTGCTATCTTACGAGAATAAACCTTGCGATAAAAGACATCTTCGGCGGGTTCCGTTCGAATGTGGAAAATACGGATTTCTTTGATTTGATTCCAAGCGAGAATGAAAAATTCGATGCAGTGGTTACAAACCCTCCTTACACGAGACAGGAAGAGTTTGAACAGACCTTTTCGAAAGATTATAAGGCAAAATTGAAAAAGATAGCGAAGGAAGAAGGTGGGATAGAAGTAGGGAAGAGGATGAGCATTTACGGCTATTTCTTCTTTCACGGCGTGAAATTTCTGAACGAAAAGGGGAGGGTGGGATTTATCACTTCCAATTCATGGCTTGATGTTGACTATGGCAAATATCTACAGGAGTTCTTTCTGAAAAACTTCAAAATCGTTGCGATTATAGAAAGCAAACTGGGGAGATGGTTTGAATATGCGGATGTCAATACCTGCATCATTATTCTTGAGAAATGCAGTAAAGAGAGCATAAGGAAAAAGAATCTGGTTAAGTTCGTTCAACTGAATAAGCCGTTAAAAGATTTTATAGATCTGCAAAATGAAAAGGAAAGGTGGAAAAGCGTTAATAAGCTCGTCAGGTCTATCGAGAATAAAAAGAAATATTTTGAGGACGAAAGAATCAGGATTTATCCGATAGAGCAAGAGAAGTTATGGGAAGAAGGGTTTGACGAGGATTCAGGAAAATACGAGGGTTCAAAGTGGGGGAAGTATTTGAGGGCGCCTGAAATTTTGTTCGAGATTTTGGAGAAAGGAAAAGACCTGTTTGTTCCTTTGAAAGAGGTTGCAGATGTTAGATTTGGAATAAAAACAGGAGCAAATGAGTTCTTTTATCTTACGGAAGGGGATATAAAGAAGTGGGGAATTGAGCGAGAATTTTTGCAGCCAATCATCTTCACGTTAAAAGAGGTGGATGGATATTCCGTTGATGAAAACAACTTAAAATTCAAGGTTCTGATTTGCCACAAACAGAAAGAAGAACTGAAGGGAACGAACGTTTTGAAATATATTGAATATGGGGAAGAACGGGAACGAGAGTTCCAAAAGAGACCTACCTGTGGTTCGCGTTCTCCATGGTATGCACTTGGTAAAGGTTGGAATTACGCACCTTTGATTTTCCCTGCAAAAGTAGGAGAAAGAATGCCGGTCTTTCTTAATGATAATGTGTTTGAGGATAAGAAACTCTATGGAGTTACACCAAAGAATAAAGGGGATACGATACTTCTTGGAGCGTTCCTGAACTCCACCGTGTCAAGATTGATTATTGAACATACTTGCCGACAATTAACTGGTGCTCAAGCAATTGCAGACATTGATGTGGTAGTCGTGGAACATTTAATCATTCCAAATCCATCGGAGTTATCCAAAAAGACAAGGGCAAAACTTGAAAATTCTTTCCGTGAATTATCCGAAACCAGTTGTGATTCTATTTTTGAAGAAATCGGGGCGAACTCGCCAGAAGAAGTCTCTTTAGACAAAGTAAAAACAGACCGAAGAGAACTCGATGAAATTGTGATGGGTAAACTATTGGGCTTAACCGGAGAGGAGCAGTTAGAAGTTTACAAAGCGGTCGTTGATTTGGTTAAGTCGAGGCTTGTGAAAGCACGAAGCGTTCCAAAGCAAGCAAAGAGGAAAGGAGTGGATATAGGGGCTTTAGCAGAAGGTATTTTGCGTGAAATTGACACAAGCGAACTGAAGATGTTTCCAGATGATTATATTGAAGGGGAAGAGTGTAGAGAGATTGAAGTTCCGGAAGGTAAGCCGGAAGTTGGCTCTGATTTACACGGCTTCTTCGTGAAGATAGGCGATGCGAGAATTGAGTGCTGTTCGCAAGAGGAGGCGAAATATATTGAGTATGCGGTAATGAATGGGAACGCGAGGATAAGGATTCCTGAGGATGAAAGAGTGATTAAAAAGGCGGTTGAGTGTTATGGTTCAATTTATAATAAGCTCAAAAGGGATGTTTCGGCATACACGAAGAGGACAATTCAGAATAGTAAAATAAGAGAAAAGGTGGAGTCGTTGGTTTGGGAGAGGATAACGAGAACAAAACATTGACTTCATTTTCTTAGAATCTCTTTAGTAGTTCTAAGAGAATGCTCATCTCCTCTCGCTTTTCCCTTTCCTCAAGCACTCTTACTTCTTCTGAAATATCTTCATTTTGCAATTTCCTCATTGTCAGTTCACGGATTGTTCTCAAAGTTTCGTCTTGTATTCGCATTCTTCTTAACTCCATTATAGCATCGGGATTTAAAGTTATGAGGTAAAGAGCGAGACTACAATAAATTACATCATCATTCTCAATTTTTTCTCGCAAATGAAAACAAAAGGAAAAAACATTAGCAGAGCCATCCACCCTCCCTGAATAGAAGAATAGAATTCCCGCTCTTTTCAAATCTCGCGTGGATTCATTGTGTTTTTCAATTTCTGCATAGGAGAATCCTCTGTTTGCGTAAGCCTCTGCAAGATTCGGATTCAACTTGATTGCCTTGTTATAGTCTTCAATTGCTCTCTCAGGTCGGTTTAACTCAGCATACGCACCACCGCGGT
>JAYEJL010000066.1:0-2845 GCA_034660555.1 Thermotogota bacterium | reverse complement strand
AGCAGGCAATGAAACAACCGTTATAGGGGGAAGAATATTTACGCTTGGCGGGGATGTTATCATCGGTGTTGATGATGATGTAACGGTGAGAAAACTTATTGATGTACTTGTATATATCGAAAGAAATAAGAATCCCGGCGACACGGTAGCACTAAAAATAATCCGAAACGGTGAACTCTTGAACGTCAATGTGACCCTTGGGGTTAGGCCCTCACTGTAGTTTTGTAGCCGCTTCGGGTTTTCCATCCTCAAGCTGAGTGCAATGAAAGAACGAAAGTCGGTTTCCGTCAGTCTGCGATGAGAAGTAATTTTTGTTTTATCCTTTACTTACTGCGCCTCAGCAGAAGCAACAGCGTAATCCAAGCAAGCAAGAATATCTTCACGTTCTAACGGGGGATACTCCTCGAGGAGTTCCTCAATTGTGTCTCCATTGGCTAACATGCGAACAATCTGGTAGACGGGAATACGAGTCCCTTTGATGTACGCTTCTCCGTGGCAAACTTCCGGGTCTATCGAGATACGTTCGAACATATAATAAAAACCTCCTTTCTTTTGTATTTAGATTGATGTTTCTCTTTAAAACGTTTGCGTGTTTAGTCAGCATTAACTGCTTCGTCAATCTCTTCTTGCACCTCAATCGTCCTCTTAATAGCCGCTGCAACCTCCATATAATGCTCTATCTCCTCTAAAGGTAACTCACGCCCTTTCCTATCCTTCAAATACTTCGCCATTACCTGATACGCCCCTATTCGATATTCCCACACCTCTTTTGCAATGCCGTCGAAATACTGCTCCTTGTTGAAATAAACCCTTTCGTTCTCTTCATCGTAACTGACTTTCTCCACCGTATTTGATCCGCTCACAGGAAATCCTATTTCCGTCTCGCTCAAAGAAGGATGCTTGAGCAAATGCAGTTCTACCAGTTCCTTGCCAAGTTCGCTCAGGTTCTTGAACTTATCATAATCCGTTGGCATGGGAACCCGAGGAAAATCGATCTTCAGAAATTCCTCGTAGCGTTTACGGTACGTAGGCGAGTAAAGTACCGCGTAGATATAGTAGAAAATCTCCTCTGGCGTCGGCTCTGTGCCTAACGCTTCTTTTACGGCTTGTGAAAACTCGTCAGTGAAGTTTGAGGTGCGTTTTGGTTTAGACGTTTCCTCGTCTAACAGCCTTCCTTTGGGTGCGTCAGGATAGAGGTAAAGGGGGAAATAGTAATTGCTCTCTCTAGTCTTAGATGAAATAAAACACTTATCACCGACATAACTTGTTACAAAAGCATGTTGATAAGAAGTACTCGAAAGCAATCTTGTGGTAACCAATGCTATATTCTCAGAGAGAAGATGTTTCATAACTCTATACTGTGGCCTTTCAAGGAAATCGCAGTAATATGTATATTCCCTACTAAGAGGGCGATGAGAGTATAATACAATCTCATTTTCTAAAAATTTATCCCCTTTTTTGAAAATTTTATCTCTACGATTCTTTATATTCCATCCACTTGTTTTTCTTATGTTGTAGGAGAACTCTAAATCATCTATTTTTATTCCACTATCAAAAATGTCGCGAAAAACGTTTGTGATTTCTTGAGGTGTAAAGCCTATTAAATATTTATCCTTTCCTGTTACAACCCCAGCTGTTTTCTCTTTGAAAATTTCTGTTACTGTCCAGAATCTGTTATACTCATCTTGCAAAGCGAAATCCTTAGGCACGAAGAAGTAATACGGCTCTCGTGGCTCAAGCTCCTGCCATTTCGTGCTCGTCACGTCATTTTTGCGAAGATACTTGTATTTCACATCTCGCAAGCCCCACACGTCCGAGTAATAAACCTTCTTTTCCTTCAACGGCTTCTCCAACTTTACGTAAATCGCTATTGCCACACCTTGCTGGATGTCAAACACATTTTTGTCTTCACTATCATCTGGTGGTTTTTCTTCAACTCTCGCGGAACCATGGAGATTGAGGATATAAATCTCATCAAAAGTCCTAAGAAGTTTCTTTCGCATTCCACGGTGAATCGTTCCGGAGAGGTAGGTGTTGTTCGTTATAAAACCCAAAATGCCCTTTTCCGTTCTTTCTAATTTAAACTGCGCAAATCGTATGAACTTAATATAATCATCCTCTAAGGCTCCGCGCTGCTTCTCATCCTTTACATCTTCCTTATAAACTTCCATCAACCGCTTGATGAAGTCCGACTTGTTCTCCGAACTCACGGAATACGGCGGATTACCAAGCACAACGAGAATCGGCTCCTTTTCCTTTACTTTCCTCGCTTCTCGACCTTCCTCTGTAAGCTGCGGGAGCAGAAGTTCTTGTTCCGGCTCTTTCATCTCCAGCGTATTTGTAAGGTAGAATTGGAATCGGTCATCTTTCTCAAATTCGTAGTCCCAGACTTTTTCTAACGACATCGCAACCCTGAGATGACCAATTATGTAAGGAACGACTTGAATTTCAAAGGCGTAGAAATCGGCTAAGATATGTTTTTTTATATTCAATGGAATCATACCCCCCAGGCGAGTGTCCTGTAATTCGAGCAGTGCTCTTCCAAGTGCTCGAATGACGAACGTTAAAGTGCCCGCCGCGGGGTCAAGGAGTTTCAAGCCTTCTTCCGCAAGTCCTTTCTCTTTCCCGAACTTCTCCTTCAACAGTTTGTGAATTGATTTTACAATGTAATCCACCACTTCGGGAGGCGTGTAATAAACGCCTAATTTAGCCCTCTCCTCCGGGTTGTACTCGCCAAGGAAGGTATCATAGAAATGAATAATCGGATCTCTTGTCCCGTATGTTGCCTCCTTCTCTTTGGTAATAGCGTCAACGTCTGTTTTGTTCAGCACGTTAAGGATGTCTT
>JAYEJL010000065.1:0-14591 GCA_034660555.1 Thermotogota bacterium | reverse complement strand
CTTCTTCACCATGTCCGGGCGCGGTGTGGACACAACCCGTTCCCGCATCAAGTGCCACATAGTTAGCCAATACTATTTCTGACAATCTATCCATAAGCGGATGCTTTGCCTTCATCCCTTCATACTTAGCACCCTTTTTCTGATCAATAATTTTATAGTCATCTATTCCCATTTCCCTCGTCGCTGTATCCAGTAGTTCCTTTGCAAGTACCCAGCGTTCATCTTCAACCTGAATTTCAACATATTCATAGTCAGGATGAAGGGCAATAGCCACGTTGGCTGGTAATGTCCAGGGTGTCGTGGTCCATATAATGAAAAATCTTTTAGGATCATTATTGTCCTGAAATTTTACATATATAGAATGAGAAGTATGGTCATGATATTCTACCTCTGCTTCAGCCAGTGCTGTTTCACAGTGAGTACACCAGTAGATTGGTTTTCTTTTTCTGTACACATAACCTTTCTTAACTAATTCTGAAAATACTTTCATAACACTTGACTCATAGCTGAAGTCGTAGGTTAGATAAGGGTTTTCCCAATCTCCTCTTACTCCCAGTCTTTTAAACTGTTCTCTCTGAATATTGAAGAATTTTTCAGCATATTTTCTACATTTCTTCCGGATATCAAGTTTTGATACATTCTCAGAATTATCAATTTGCGAGGTAACCTTGTGCTCTATAGGTAAACCATGCATATCCCAGCCCGGGATATAAGGTGCATTGTATCCTTTCATGGTTTTGTATTTTACGATAATATCCTTCAGTATTTTGTTTAACGCTGTCCCTACATGAATATTTCCATTGGCATAAGGCGGACCATCATGTAGCACATAAAGAGGCGCTCCCTCTCTTTGTTTTTGCACATATTTGTAAAGGTCTTCCTTTTTCCACTTTTTGAGCTGTTCTGGCTCTTTGTTTACGAGATTAGCTTTCATTGGAAAGGATCTGTCAGGAAGATTTAGTGTGTCCTTATAATCCATTGTTACACCTCCGCTATTTCAACAACTTCTTGATTTTATTTTTCAATTCATTGAGATCAGCAGATTTTACAATGTATTCATCCGCTGCCCATGAAGATAAATCATGCCGGTAATGACTGTATGCAGTCAAAAAGAGTATTTTAATCTCAGGTTGCTCTTTTCTTAGCTTACCAGCCAGTTCTCGTCCATCCATACCTGGCATTTCGATATCAATAGTTGCAACGTCAATCTCATTATTATTAAATATCTTTAATGCTTCCTCGCCAGAAGCAGCATCATAAACAATGTAACCCTCTTCTTCTAATTCTTCTTTCAACAAAAAACGCATATTCTCTTCATCGTCAACGATCAGTATTTTTACTAAGTTTTTCTTTTTCATTATTCAAACCTCCCAACGGTAAACTGACTGTAAATCTGGTCCTCTTATCGTTGCTATCTACATCAATATTTCCACCGTGATCTTCTACAATGGTTTTGCACACGGAAAGACCAAGTCCCGTACCAAAACTTTTTGTAGTGAAAAACGGCTCAAAAATTCTTTTTGAAATTTCACCGGGAATCTTTTTTCCTGAATTAATAAACTCTATTTGAGCCATTCCATTATTCTTACTTACCAGAATTCTAACGTCGCCTCCAGGTTCCGAGGCTTCAATACTATTCTGTACAAGATTTATTATAACCTGTCTCATTCTATCTTTGTTGCCATAGAAATAAATTTCTGAATCCCCTTGAAGATTCAGCAAGACATTTTTCTTGGCTGCTTGATCTCTATACTCCTCCATTACTTCTTTACAAAGCTTGTAAACATCAGTAGTTTTGTATTCTTCTTTTTTAGGCTTTCTGGAATAACCCAGTATTTCGTTGGCTATTCCTTCCAGCCTTTTTATCTCTTTTCGCAAGATTTCGCTGTATTTTCTTACCTTTTCTGTATCTTTCACCTTTGATAGTCTTTCTACAAGACCACCAATAACCGCTATGGGATTTCTGATTTCATGTGCAACCTTTGCTGACATTTCACCAAGGGCAGCCAGTTTTTCTCTTTTCTTTAGGTCCGTTTCAAGGTAGTATCTTCTCGTCACATCGTTGAGTGCAATTACAGCTCCATCTATTATGTTATTTCCATATCGTATCAAAGGGACCACTCTTATGTCAAAAACTCTTTCGTCAAAATAGTCCAATGTATGATCTGAGAGGGTTACTCTTTCTCCTGAGTTAATAACATCACTGGTAAGTGGAATAATATCCCCAAGTTTATCACCGTAATTTTCAATATGCTTGCCAACTAAATCCTTTCTGTCTTCTTCCAAAAGTTGTTCACATCTTCTGTTGCACTCAGTTATGGTCATCTCTTTATCGACAACAGTAATTGATGCATCCAGCGATTGAATGATATTCTCTGCAAAGTATCTATAGTAATTTGAAATATTCCTCTCTTTTTGGAGCGAACTCGATATATCAAGAATTCGCTGATACCTTTCTGATAGCTCAAGAGAAATGTCCACACTATCAGATAATAACTCTAATAGCTGGAGTTCTGAACTTGAAAGATCTACTTCTTTAGCTTTAGGTTCCAGAAGAAGCAGTCCTTCAACACCCCTTTCTCCCGAAAGTGGTAAAATAACGTATTCATCGCTATCGGTAATTCTTTCTATTTGAAAAAGCTCGTCATTTCTCATTTGTTTTAGTCGCCTAGTTACATGAAGCATTCTTTTTCTGAGAACAACTCTTTCAAGAAGTGGATTCCCACTGTAAAATATCCTCTGATCTAATTCTTCAAATTTTTCTAATTCTCTCTCTGACACTTCAATAAGATATTGTGAAAAGTCTCCAAATACTGGATATTCATCTTCTATTTTCCGCTCAAATTCTGAAGTAACTGCATACTCGGGAATAAATGACATGGTTTTTTCTTCAAGTTTTAAAAACACAGCTTTGTTAAAACCTAAACCTGAGGGACTGGTCATTGATATAAGGATCATTCTTATGATTTTCTCCCTATCAAGGCTTCGACGTAAAGCCTGACTGATTTTATGCAAAATGTTCAGTCTGAATAGTTGATTCCTTTGAAATTCGATTAAGTTCTCATTACTTTCCTTCAGTTTACTGAGTTTTTCTACTTCCTTCTCAAGCTGTTTTGTCAATCTTATGCGGTTTACAGCTATAGAAAGTCTGGTAAGAACATCATCAAGTGTTTCAAAATCCTTTTCATCCAGATGGTTGTGTACTCTGAACTCTTCTTCTATGCCACTACTTCTTTCAGCCGCAACGAAAAATCCTTCAAGATTGTTATTTACATTGAAAGGCGCTGCAACAAAGGAACGAACTTTCTCCCTATCCTGAAATAAATAATCAACCAGATCTTTATTGGCAGAAGAAAGAAAGTATCCACCGCTGCAAATTCTTCCTGGAAGATCATCAAAAAAAAGGCTTTCGCTGAAAATATCATTGGCATTTACCGCTTTTTTGAGAGTTAGTTCATGTTCTTTAAGACTATAAAAAGCGAAGTACCTTACACGCATTATTTTTCTTGTAAGCTCCATGGTGTTTTGAATTAACTGTTCCATGTTGCTTTCTGTTTCAAGGACTTCGGTTAATTGCTTCAATAGATCAAGTTGTCTGATCGCTTCATAACCTTCAGAAAGATTTTTCAAAAGTGAGATTTTTCTTCCAATATCATCAAGCCTTATCTTAATGTTGTTATTGATTTCTTTTTTTCCCCAGTGTATACATATACCAACCAGGTTATCCTTATACACAAGAGGAAATACGTAGCCATCTTTGATTATTTCTCTATCCTCTATATTGGTCCTGATTTTTTCAATATAACCATCAGTTTTTAGTCCCAACAACCTTTTAGTTTCCTTTTCTTTCATTTTGTATGGTTTATTCTTTAAAGGTAAGTATTCACTCAAACGCCTTCTATATTCCTCTAGCAGAAAGACACTACAATCAGGACTGATTGTTCTTATATCATAAATCGCTTTTCTTAGTTCTTCTCTCTGATGGTTAATGAGAGATTTTGCGATATACATATGCATTACCTCTTTTTGTAATTATCATATAATTCTTCTAGTACTTAATCCTTTCTTCTGGAAAATCTTTTCCGAGTACCTCAATAAACGTATTTATAATGTTCTTAACATGACTGCCCTTCCAGTATAACTGCCCACAACCATAACACTTCAAAAACTGATCATTTGTAAACAACACATATTCAGGAACTTCATATTTTATCTTTTTGTATGAAACACTTTCAAGAAGGCTATTACAATGGGAACAACGAGTTAAGAAATTGATTTGATCTGATCTATTTATAAAACGGTGAAAAACGGCTCTTAACTGCGAGTCCCAGTAATTTGATTTGAGAAGAAAACTTTCCAATCCCTTTTTCATGCACCTCGAATGGAGTTCGCTATCTCTGGTCAGCAACACTCTTTTCTCTTTTACAACTATTTCGATTATTTCGCCTTCTTCTATTATATTGTAATACATTGTATCAATACCTAGCATTCGCAGTTTTTTTGCCAGTCTTCCAAGCATTCTATCTGCAAGAAACTTCACCTGATCACCTTCATGAAATTTAAGAATACTCCACCATATTTTCTTTGATCAAGCAACCTAAATCCATCAATCATTTTATCCTTTAGCGATATCGCATCCTCTTCTGAAGTTTCAACAATGACGATGGTATTGGTAGTTAAAAATCCATTATGAGCCATTAAATATTTCAAAAAATCATCTACATATTTTTTTCTGAAAGGAGGGTCAGCAAAAACAACATCAAAGCTTTTTCCACTCTTTTCAATACCTACAAAAGCCCTTCTGAAATCTTTGCAAATGATTTCGATATTTTTTTCAAGGCCCAATTCTGAAGCATTTTTAGAGATTGTTCTGGCAGACAATTTTGAACTATCCACACAAATTATATTGGAAGTACCGCGACTCAATGCTTCAAAGGCCACTACTCCACTACCAGAAAACACATCCAGCATTTTATCTGGCACAAGAATGATATCAAATAGTGCCTTTCTTGCAATGTTAGGTGTGTATCTTGTGACATTTCTTGATGTTGTGCCTATTTTCCTTCCTTTAAGTGTTCCACCCGTTATCGTTAGCATCAACTGACCTCTATTAGGGAAATCCGTTCTCCAAATCGTTCTTTAACAGCCTTTTTCAAACTGATGTCTTTCTCTAATTTAGGATCCTCTGTTATTGTTTTTTCAGCTTCGTAACGCGCACTATATAATATTTCTGCATCTTTTACGATATCTCCTATCTTAAATTCGGGCATGCCATGCTGTCTTATACCCATAAACTCTCCAGGTCCACGCAGTGTAAGATCAAGTTCTGCCACCTTAAAACCATCGTTTGTAAATGCAAATTGTCTTAACCTTTCAACTGTTTCGTCTGAAAGATTCCTGTTTATAATCAGAAAACAGTACGATGTAATTGAACTTCTTCCAACTCTTCCTCTTAATTGATGTAACTGAGCCAGTCCAAATCTTTCAGGATGCTCAATTACCATTAACGTGGCACTTGGCATGTCTATGCCTACTTCAATTACTGATGTTGAAACAAGTATTTTTATTTCTTTTTTCTTAAATTTTGCCATAATTTTCTTTTTTTGTTCTTCAGTCATACGCCCGTGAAGTAACTCCAGCGGAATTTCAGGAAATATTTCGTTCTTTAGTTTTTCTGCTTCCTCTGTTGCCGCCTTCAAATCTATAACTTCAGATTCTTCAATCAATGGATAAATAAAGAACACCTGGTTGCCTTTATTCACTTCTTCCCTTACAAAGCTATGCACATCGTTCAGCTTGCTATCAATGATCAACATTGTTTTAACAGGCTTCCTCCCAGGTGGCATTTCCCTGATTACTGATACATCCAGATCACCGTAGGCGGTAAGTGATAGTGTCCTTGGTATTGGTGTGGCAGTCATAACCAGTGTATCGATTAGATTCCCTTTGTTCATCAAAGCTTTCCTCTGTTCCACACCAAAACGATGTTGTTCATCTATTATGACTAACCCTAGCTCTTTAAATTCAACATTTTCCTGAATCAAAGCGTGTGTACCTACTATCACATCAATATCTCCTGTGGCCAGTTGTCTCTTAATCCTATCTTGATCGCTCTTCTTCATAGATCCAACAAGCAACTCAACATTAATACCAAAATTCTCTAGCTCATTGACAAGCCTTTCGTAGTGCTGTGTAGCGAGTACAGACGTGGGAATCATAAATGCACTTTGAAATCCCGCTTCAAAATTATCTATTATTGCCATTTCTGCTACAACTGTTTTTCCGGACCCGACATCTCCCTGCAGTAACCGATTCATGGGTTTTTCAGAGGTAAGGTCTGCCCGTATCTCTTCAAATGCCTTTTTTTGGTCATTGGTTAATACAAAATCCAGACTCTCACAGAACGATGAAACAAGTTTTCCTTCAATTTTCTTTTTTATACCACCACGATCAAATCTCAATTTTTCTCTGTTAAACAACAGTGCAATTTCAAAAAGATAGAACTCTTCAAAAACCAGTCTTTCCCTACTTTTTCTGATCTCATAAACGCTTTTAGGATAATGTATTCCCTGCATAGCATGAACAACATCCAGCAAATTCTTTTCATCCCTTAGTTTTCTTGAAAGTGTATCCTGAAAAAGTTGTGTTGCTCCTAGATTATTCTTTAAGATCCTTCTCATCATCTTTTGTGAAATTCCAGAGGTTGTACTATAAACAGGAACAATTTCTCTAGGTGAAGTACCGCTTATTTCCTCAATTTCTGGAGAATTCATTTCATATGGTCCAAAGGCATTTTTCTTAGCTGTGCCTGTTACGATATATTCGCTTTCTTTTTTTAGCTGACCAAGGATATAATCCTGATTGAACCATTTCAATAAAATCTGACCAAATCCATCGGTGACAACAGCTGTGATTATTGAATATCCCTTTACCTTTTTCTTTGAATAATTAAGCAATGTGACCTGAACCGTACACTTTTTCTCAGGAGTTATCGACGAAAGAGGGATAATCTTCCTTCTATCCTCATAATCTCTTGGAAGCCACCATAGAAGATCCTCGATTGTATAAATGCCCATTTTGTTGAGTATCTTTGAGCGCCTCTCGCCAACATTTTTAGCAAATTTAACCTTCGATTCAAGCGAAAGATTACCGCTTTTCAAACGAAGCAGTTCGCCTTTGGCTTTCAGCAGGAACTGTTTCCTCAACTTATCGATCATTCTCTTCCCGTTTTCTATGCGTACTTTCTGCCTCTGAGCAGGAAGTTTCGGAATTACTATCAGGTATTCTAAAAAACTTCTTAGATATTTATGCAACTCATTGAACCCTTTGAGTTCCTCCTTATCAAGCACACTGGCATATCGTTTGATCTCTCCAGTTATTTCTGCAGGCTTAATATTTCCTTCTTCATAGCTTTGAAAAAGGTTTTCACAATTATCAATAAAATCCTCAAAGATCACTTATTGCTGCCTCCTGGTAATCTTTTCATGGATCCCGTGACCTTCCAATGAAACATACCAGATTCCATTCTCCTTAAATGACTTCAAAAGGTATCCATTAAGTTCAGTTTCAACGTTAATTTCATTTTCTATAGAAAATTCCAAAATTTTTTCCGCTGAGACGACAGTAGCTCTTTTTAT
Organism: Thermotogota bacterium; assembly: GCA_034660555.1. Taxonomy (GTDB): domain Bacteria; phylum Thermotogota; class Thermotogae; order Petrotogales; family Kosmotogaceae; genus JASMTM01. The sequence continues at coordinate 6,954 of JAYEJL010000065.1, read as the reverse complement.
AGCAGCATTCAAAAAGGATTCAGCAATTCTATTTGTCTGTGAAATCACTGAAATCATGTGAAAGGATATAACAGTAGAAATGGCTATTATCAGGGTGACAGTCACCAATAAGACTCCTGTTCCTTTATTTCTCTTCAGCTTCGACATATCCTACAAATGGCAGGTTTCTGTAAAGTTCATCATAATCAAGACCGTAACCAATTATGAACTTATCTCCAATTTTTTCGCCTACAAAATCAATATTGACTCCATGGTCATGAACGGTTTTTTCAAACAATGAAACCAATTTTACAGTCGCAGGTTTTTGCTTCCAGATATAGTTCATTATGTATCGCAATGTATTCCCGGTATCCACTATGTCTTCCACCAGAAGAACATGTCTACCTGTCAGCGATTCGTCTACCCAGGTCTTAACTCTAATCTTACCTGTACTTCTTACGCCAGCATAACTCGATACATGAACGAAATTATACCTAATATTCATATCGAGTCTTTTTAGAAGGTCACTGTAAAAATGTATCGAACCCTTTAAAATACATATTGCCATTATTTCGTCAGTAATAGGCTTATAGAAGCTTGTTATTTTGTCTGCAAGTTTGTTTATTATTTTGTCAATCTCTTCTTCCGAATAAAGTATCTTGAGTTTTGATAGTTCTATCACTCTCTAACACCTCTTTTTCGCAAAACTCATATGCTTGAATCAAAATGAAATAAATGGTGAATAAATTAATTGAAGATCTTGAAACAAAGTGAATTTATCAGTATTATAACACTTGTAATGCATTTATAAACTACAAAAATCCGATTTTGACGTCTAACATGTAATTGATTCCAACATATTAGTAAAGAAGGTGAAAATTATTGATATAAAAAAAATGGACATTAAGTATTTCATTGATCCAAGATATACAAAAATCCCGTTAGAATTGCATACGATCTTTCCGGAACAAACTCAGTTTTTTTCTGAAATCGGTTTTGGTAACGGAGAATTTCTAATAGAAAAAGCACTGTTAAATCCAGAAACTGCATTCATAGGTATAGAACTGTCGTTAACATCGGTAACGAAATTACTCAAAAAAATCAAAGACCTGCGTATAGATAACATCATTGTGATTATGTGTGACGCAAAATTTGCCATTAGAGAACTGTTCGATGAAAATCTTAATGGCATCTATATGAACTTCCCCTGCCCCTGGCCAAAGAAAAGGCATCGCCAAAGAAGACTCAATAATACTAGCTTCATTGAGAGTTTTGTGGCAGCACTTAAAAGTTATGGTTTTATTAGCATATACTCTGACCACGCCAATTTCATAAAACAATTCGAAGTTAGTTTAAAAGAAAATGGTTGTTTTTCACATATAAATCTTGATTTGAACCCACCCACGATAAACACAAAATATGAGATAAAATGGAGAGAACAAAGAAAGGATATTTACCACCTTTATGCAGTCAAAGAAAAAAACAAAGACATTTTGAAAATAGCAGGAGGTGAGGATATGCCTCACGTTCATCTTGAAAAAATCAATAACGATCAATTGCAAAATGTAATAGGGAAGACTTTTGGCGAAGGCACGATCTTCTTCAAATATGTCGAATTATTTCACAGTACACAAAAAAATAAATATATTATTCAAACCATAACAGTGGACAATGATTTTGAACAACGTTTTTTCATAGAAATACGACAAAAAGACAGTAATAATTGGATAATCTCCCTGGACAGCAACGGTCTGCCTTTTAGAACACCCTCTGTTAAAAGGGCTGTTTTTTATCTAGGAGAGGTTCAAAAATGATAGCAGTAATAGGTGCGGGTAGCTGGGGTAGTGCAATAGCCAAAGTTCTTTCCGATAGCGGAAATGACGTTCTACTATGGGTCAGAAGAGAAAAGGTTAAATCTCTGCTTGAAAGGACGCATCAGAGTAACTATATAGAAGGATTACATTTTCCTGAAAGAATTCGATTTAGTTCGGACATTTTTGAAGTAATAGATAGTTGTAAAATAATTTTCAATGCAGTACCCGTTCAATATATAAGGCAGGTTTATCAAAAAACAAATCTTCTCAACAAAATAGTGGTGAATCTTTCAAAGGGAATAGAAATATCAACATTGAAACGACCTTCAGAAATTTTTATGGAAAAAAACGTGTATAAATATGCTGTCTTATCCGGACCAAGTTATGCTGAAGAAGTTGCAAAATGTATTCCTACCAGTATAGTAGTTGCCTCAAACAATATAGGGACTGCTAGAATGGTCAGGGATATTTTTAATGTTGATTATTTCCGCGTCTATAGCTCCAGTGACGTTATAGGTACCGAACTGGCTGGCGCTCAAAAGAATGTTTTCGCCATTGCAGCTGGAATTATTGACGGAATGGGTGGCTGGTTTAATACAAAAGCAGCATTAATAACCAGATCCGTTGCTGAAATGACGAAACTTGGAATGAAATTCAATGCAGATAAAATGACATTTATGGGGCTCGCGGGAGTTGGCGATCTTGTTGTTACATGCACGGGCAAATATAGTAGAAATCGTTATGTAGGCCAAAAACTCGCTGAAGGTTACAAAATCAACGATATATTGAACAATATGAAGTGCGTTGCTGAAGGCGTACCAACATCAAAAGCTATATACAATATATCACTAGAAAAACAAATCGAATTACCTATTTCTGAAGAATTATATAGGGTGTTATATGAAAACAAATCTCCTGCGACGGGCTTAAATCATTTAATGAAAAGAAAACAAAAGGATGAATATAACTTTTGATCTTTATGAGGCCGCCGACGCAGCCATGACATTCTCCACAACAGTATTAACAATATTAGATACTGATGGATCTTCATTAGAAGAAATCGACTTTTTTATCTTTTTCAATGAATGAATCACCGTAGAATGGGTCCTGTTTATTAACTTACCAATCTCGGTTATCGACCTACCAAACTCGTTCTTAAGTACATAGATAAATACCTGTCTGGCAAGCACAACGTTTTTTTCACGGCTCTTTCCAAAGATCTTTTTTCTTTCGACATCGAGCAGGTTTTCTATGGTACTGATTATCATTTCGAGTTCATCTTTACGCTTCGATACTGTTACCGATGGAACATAGGAAGCCAGAACCTGTTGAGCAAGCAATATATCCGAATCTTTATTGTAAATACTGCTGTATAATATCAACTTAATTATGGCTCCCCGTAAACGTCTGATATTTCCTCTAATATTCTCAGCAAGCATTGTTGTAATATCATCAGACAAATCATACGATTCCCTTCTGGCAAGTTTCTTAGCTATTTTATATCTTGTTTCTCTTTCCGGAGCGGCAATTTCCATAACCATGCCCATCTGGAATCTGGAAATCATCCTTTCATGAAAACCATCAAGTTCATTTGGATTACGGTCTGAACAAATAACAATTTGTTTACCCGCATCGTGCAACTCATTGAAGGTATGAAAAAGTTCTGTTTGTACGCCATCTTTCCTAATAAGAAATTGAATATCATCAATTAACAGCATATCTGCCTTTTTTCGATATAGTTCACGAAAATCTTTCACAGAACCTTTTTTTATTGATTCGATCATGTCATTCAAAAAATGTTCACTGGTAATGTATAAAACCCTGCAATCAGGGTTAACCTCCATTGCCTTGTGAGCTATTGACTGTAAAATGTGTGTTTTACCAAGTCCTACACCGCCGTAAATGAAGAATGGATTGTATCGTCCAGGCATTTCTGTAATTTGCCTTGATACTGCACAAAGTGCTCTGTTTTCTGTGCCAGATACAAAGCTTTCAAAGGTATACTCAGGGTTTAACTTTGATATCATTAAAGGTTTTCTCTTAACTAGAGGTCCTTTTTGGTGGGGTTCTGGCTCTACCGAAGGGTCGCTTTCCTTTTCGTAGCGTATTTCGAATTCAAGTGATTTTCCGGTTGCTTCTTTTATTGATTTCGCAATCAATGATCCATACTTTGTTTGTAACCAGTCTTTAATGAAGAGATTCTCTACTGTAAAAATCGCTTTCTCTTCATTAATTTCCTTTATACTAAAAGTGGTGAACCAATTATTCCATATTTTTTTTGAGACTTTATTTTTCAGAATAGTAATTATCTTATGTGACACATTTACCTCCAGAAAGAGTGACTAAAATTCATTTATCCTCCCTAATTAAAACAAGAATGGATTTTTTAAAGCGTTTTATGTGTTTCTCATTAATAAACATTTTTAGAAAAGCAAATAACCCTTCGAGGACCGCTAGTAAAAAATAAGAAGTAAATGAAGCTGCTTATAATAATAGCAAATTTTTCACTTCTATCAAATAGACAAATTCTGTGTGCCACTATAAAAAGGGGTGAACCTTTCAGTTCACCCCTAGATATTCGTGTGAAATTCTTGTTACTATTCTAATTTAATTGCTTGTGTGGGACATGAATCTGCAGCATCCTGAACACATGCCGCTTCTGTTTCTGGAACTTTAGCCTGTGCTTTACCATCGTCTGTCATTTCGAAAACTTCCGGACATAATCCTTCGCAAACTCCACAACCTATACATGCGTCCTTATCAACATAAACCTTCATTTCTACACCTCCAAAAGAGAAAAATAATTGTTAAAGTTTTTTGCCAACTTCAATAAGTTTTTTTGCCATTTCGACTCCTACCCGTACCTGTCCTTCTACTGTACTTGCTCCTATATGCGGTGTTGCGATAACATTATCAAGTCCAAGTAATTTTCTTCGGAGTTCATCATTGGGTGGTTCAACCTCAAAAACATCAAGCGCAGCAGCTTTTATTTTTTCGGATATAATTGCATCATATAAAGCCTGTTCATCAAGCACACCACCTCTAGCAGCATTAATAACTAAAGCTCCATCTTTCGCCAGATCTAACTCATGCTTACTTATTATATGCTTTGTTTCATTGTTAAGTGGAACATGTAAGCTTAGTACATCAACTTTAGGCAGCATAGATTCCATATCATCGTATAGTTCAACATCTAGCTCGGTCTTCTTTACATATGGATCGTAGGCCAGAACTTTCATTCCAAAAGCCAATGCTCTTTTTGCCACTTCTTTACCAATAGCTCCAAAGCCAATCAAACCGAGTGTTTTTCCATATATTTCGTTACCCTTTAACTTCTTCTTTTCCCAAAGATTCTCTTTCAAACCGGATGTTCCTCTCGGAATATGCCTGACAAGAGACAAGAGTAAACCCATGGTCAATTCTGCTACGGAAATTGCGTTTGCTCCTGGAGTATTATAAACCTGAATGCCCAGTTTTTTTGCTGTTTCAACATCAACATTGTCTAAACCAACTCCAGCACGACCAATGACTTTAAGATCTTTACCTGCTGACAGAACGTCAGCTGTGACCTTAGTTGCACTTCTTACAACAAGAAATTCTATACCATCAAGGTTTTCTTTTAATTCTTCTTTATCATAATGTCCTTTTGATATCTCAAAAATTTCAGAATCTTCAAGAAGTTTCATTGCGTCATCTGCAAGTGGGTCATTTGCGTGAAGTCTATACATTAGACTCCCTCCCTATCAAAAACTTCTTCTGCAGCTTTCCCTGCTTTACCATATTCAACATTGTAACCAAGTTTTTTAAGTACCATTTCTATTGCTGAAAGTGCTACAATCACATCGAACTTCGACAGGTATCCAAGGTGTGAGACTCTAAATATTTTTCCCTTCATGTCTGCCTGTCCTCCTGCTATTGTAACACCAAAATCATCTCTCATCATTGAGACAAGCTTTTTGCCATCCACGTTTTCTGGAACCTTTACCGCAGTTAATACATTACCTGGTTTCTTTGAAAAGAGTTCCAGTCCAAGAGCCTTGACTCCCTCTCTCGTTGCATCTCCAAGAATTCTGTGCCTTTCCCATATATTTTCCATGCCTTCTTCTTTAAGCATTTGAAGAGCCTTTCTTAACTGGTAGATTAGATTAACTGCAGGTGTGTAGGGAGCTGCTTTTTTCTTGTATGCCCTAGCATCAAAATAAAATCTTGAAGCCTCACACGTTTCTACCTTCTTCCAGGCATCTGAACTGAATGATATAAATGCCAGTCCAGGAGGTATCATAAAACCTTTCTGTGCACCAGATACTACAACATCAAGATCCCATTCATCCATCTTCAGTGGTTGAGCCACTAGTCCGCTTATCGCATCAACTTCAATTAGTTTGCCGTGTTTTTTTACCACTTTTGCTAATCCTTCAATATCCATTATCGTGCCTGTTGATGTTTCGCTTAAAGTAGTGAAAACAGCTACAGCATCAGGATTTGAATTGAGCTTCTCATCAAGTTCTTCGGGTGTTACATAGTCACCATAATCAACATCAATTGAAATAATTTCCGCTTTATAAGATTTACATAATTTAAGCCAGCGCTCTCCAAATTTACCACCATTAATAACGATTACTTTATCACCGGGAGAAACGATATTCGCAACAGCCATTTCCATGGCTCCTGTTCCTGACGATGTGAGAAGAAAAACATCATTCTTTGTCTGGAACACATATTTTGTTAGATCAATAGCCTCTGCCATAATCTTTTCAAATTGTGGAGTCCTGTGATGTATTGTATCTCGTGCACCCTCCAATAGTAAATCTATTGGCACGGGTGTTGGTCCGGGCGCTAACAAATAATTCTTTTTTACCAATTTTGCCAATTGAAACACCTCCTGTTAATAATTATGATATGGGTTCACTTATTCATGTGAATTAATTAACATAGTTTACAAAATAAGCTCTCGAAATTCAAGTTCATAGTAAATTACACACTTCAATTTAATCATTTTTGGTAAGCTTTAAAATAATTATTATGGTAACACTAAATCACCTTCAATACAAGTTTATATGAATCTCTTATCTTCTACAAGTGCTGAACAAAACCAACAAAAACTCTACAATCATTTTTATAAATAAATATCATGCTTAAATGCATTATTGCTCATCCAAAT
>JAYEJL010000064.1:0-14603 GCA_034660555.1 Thermotogota bacterium | reverse complement strand
TAAATCCTTAAGTATTTTATGGCAATATTTAATCTTCATCATTTTATATATAACTTATTTTTTTAATAAACTACCCCGCCGCAAGCGGCGGGGTAGTTTATTGGTCTCACTACATTCAAATTATGTTTACTAATCTTCAATTCCTATACTTACCTTCTTATATTCTTTATCCATTTTCCATAACTCATCTCGGATTTGTTGTCTAAGTTCAATAGCTGGTTGAACACAATATTTTACGAACTCCTCATTGGTCACCTTTAGATGAGGGAAAAATAACTTAAGATATGCTGTGGCAGTTCTGGTAATAGCTTTCTTATCTCGTAAATCATCACAACCTACAAGATGCATGTTCATATTTACATAGTCTGTATATTTTAAATCCTTTCTTAAATTGTGCATTACTTCAGCAAATAAGTCCCCTTTGAATCCCAAGTATATAGATGGAGTATCCTGGGTTACACGGGGCAAATACCATCCTGGAATTACACCATGTAACCTATCAATAAATGCTGTTTCTTGAAGAAAATTAGGAAATTCTTTAAAGATACCCTTATCAATGTAAATAGGCATATGCTTTTCGTCTAAGGTTATGTTAGCTAACATAACAAATCCTGCTTCAGAAGTAGCTTCTGTTTTTCCACGACTAAATTTCCCGGATTCCAGATAAACCTTTAGCATAGCAATAAGTTCGCCAGTGCTGTCACCATGGACACTCTGAACCTCGTCAAGTACCACTGCATCATACCTAGTTACAAGACCAGGTTCATGGGACTGATTATTATGGAATAGTACCGCTGGCGAGACTTTGCCACCGCCAATAACTCTTGCATACCTGGAAAGGTGGTCAAAAACAAATGATTTACCAGTACCTTTTGGAGCTAATTCCACAAGATTAAGTCGTGGTTCTATCAAGGGAAGCATTCGAGTCAAAAGTAGCATTTTTTGTCGTTCGCTATTAACGATGGGACTAAAACTCATGCTAGATACTAATAAATCAATCCACTCAGAGATAGTAAAATATTGTCGGCATTCAATAAGGTAATCCAAATCAACTTTTGCTATTTGAAATGGTTTAAAGTCACGCATCCAAACTTGTCCCTTACTTTTTTCAGTATCAGGTGGCACATAAAACAGTTCACCAACTCCCCAGACACCACTGGTAAGAAGAAGCTCGTTCTCTTCTACAATATGTTCTGTAATATAAGCATCTTTCATATCAAAAAACGGGATATTCAAGTGTCTCTGCCCCGTTTTTAGATTAACCGACACTGTATAATGGTCGAGAAGGTTTACAGGTTCTTGGTTTAATAAACGATTTTTCCATTCTTCCTTCTGGCCTTTGCTGGGAAGGTAATTCGCTACAAACTTGGCTATATTGCTACGAATCTCATTAGTCAGTTCTTCTTGGTCTTGCATGTAATGGGAAAGTATCCATTCACCTACATAGGTTGGGATTGCTCTACCTCCAAATCCCACTTGGCGAAAGAGCCCCTTATTTATAACAATCTCTCCATAATAATCTTGTGCCTTTTGTTCAAAAGGAAGCATAGCTTTCCCTCCTAATTAAAAAAGTTCTTCTAACTCTGTTTTTTCCTGAACCATCGATTTCATGACGATGGCAGGTTCGACATCCTGAATATAATCCTTGCCTAAGAATTGATAACGAATTCGCATTAAAAGATAATTTGTTTCCTTCTTGTTCGGGCTTTTCTTAAATCGTGCTGGTATTTCTACCTGAACTCTGCCTTTGGGTTCTACCCGCATAACTTTAGGGGACTGGCATTCTATATTGCTATTTCGTATGTCAATAACAATATTAACTATTTCATATTCGTTTGTGTTTCCGATATTTAACTTGATAGTAGATTTCACTGAATAACGAAAAGTATTCTGGCTTAAATAGACTAGAATTTGCTTAGGCTCAGCCATTATTTTATTAAAAACAGCAAATGGAACGACCACTTCTTCAGGACTTAATCCTCCATGAACATAAAATTTCCCGGTAGTCTTTACAAACCTCCCATAACCTTTCGCTATAAGATAGTTTTCCAACAATCCATATTCTTTTTTGCGAATTACATAACAATTGTTTTCTACGTGCGAGGGCAAGTTTTGCATTTGCCTCTCTGAAACCGCAACGAAGCGATGATGTTTGTCCTCGCTTTTAGCATCATAGTATTTTCTGTCAATATAATTGGTTGTCTCTGCTTGAATTTTAGTAGAACCATGATCTGAGCAGATGTAAATTGAAAGGTTGTGTTCAATCCCTAAACGCCTGGCAAAACTGATTACCAAGTCCACAAGAGTTTTGATCCTATGATATACCTCTTCCCGATGAGGTTTCCCCAATTCATCTTCATCTTTATGTAATAACTCATCAATATTGCAATAGTTAAGGAAATATACATCATGCTCTGCTTTTTTGATTTTATTTAAAGCACCCAGATTGGATAAATATACAAACTTCTTATTCCCTATGAATCTATACCAATCATCCTCTATGATTTGTTTATAACTTTTATTTCCAATAGAATTTCTTTCAGGTTCACCAGACAGTAGACACTTTTTACAAACCTCGGTTTCGGTAGGTATCATAGAGAAATAACCTTGAGGCTCTTTACAAAAAAACCCTCTTTGCTTAAGTAAAGATTCAAGGTTGCGCATGTATTTGAAATTGAAATTATCTATCACGACAAAAACGCTTATCCCTTCACTAGCACGGATTTCGTGGCAAATGTGGGGTACTACATTGTGCAGAACTCTCGGAAATGAAGTTCTTAGCGTAATAAAGTTTTTATAGAACCAATCGGCGAACCTTTCAGAGAAAGAAGCAATTTCCTTGTCATACTCATTTCGTTCCTCAAGCCAAAACTGGTATGGTAAATATTCATTAATTGCCCAGTTTAACCATTCTTCTGCATTCCAAGAATCCTGAGGTTTAGAAGGTTTTATAGGGTGTATAAGTAAATCAAGTTCTTTTATATCTGTTGATATTTGGTTAGAAATCGCAGAAAATTTATCCTTTACTTTTTCAATTAAGTCTTTTGTGACTTCATTCTCCAGATCATAAATTGCCTTTCTAATTATATCAAATTCAATAGATAATTCTCCACTTAAAATGGTCAGAAGTATCTCAAGATCCTCGCATGTCTTAACTTCTACTTCGTTGCGAAGAAAAATTTCAATTTCATAAATTGCTTTTTCTACACTTGACCTCTCTATCTTGAGATCGTTCAAGTCCAAAGGCAACCTGCGGAAAACATCATACTTTTCACCTAAAATTCGCTCTCCAAGTTCACTTGGATAATTCTTTACTACTTTATAATTCATCAACTGCTGTTGAAGGAGCTTAGGATTATTCCTAAGACCTTCAATTACCTCTTCAAACTCCTTCTTTTTTCTTTTTTCCCTCCACCCGTCTAACCGTTTTTCATATTGTCTAAAAATAAGTGGTATTTTCCTATGGTCTTTCCATCTACCAGTTACTAAATCCTCTAAAAGTTCTGCTAATCTGCCAATAGGTAATTCAGGGTAAGTTAAAAGACTGCTGTAAAAGTTCTCCAATATAATGTTCTCAAATTTTTCTCCCTCTTTAGGAGCTATTCTTAAATCGAGTAGACTTGCTTCGAGTATAGCCCTATCTGTTATATCATCAGGTAAATGTTCAAGATGCCATTGGTGCTTAATTGCTTCACGCGGAGAATTTTCCAAGATTTCAATGTAATTGGCTCCATATTGATCCTTAAGTCGGGAAAGCCATTTAAAACAGGTAGAATCTCTGACTAAAACATTTAAGCCAACTTTATTATATATGGAATCTACAATCTGGAGGTAAGTATCTACATAATCGGATATCCCATGGACAACCAGCGCGTCTTCTTTTCTGCCAATCTCAAAGCTGTCATTAATAATAGATACTATCGCCACCTTATTCCCCCAAAATTTCATTAAGTATTCGTTCTATTTCTTGTCGCAATTTTTTCTTATCAATTATTTCTTTTTCAAGAGCACATCTTAATAAAGATTTAATGGTAACAATTAGCCCATTCAATTTCTTTGGAAAGTGAAATTGCACCTGTGGTTCTCCAATCATTAGTTGTTTTGGAAGTGTAATTTCATATTTCTTGTCCTCATTAGTAATAGAGAGAGATGTAACACGACTGAAATTGCCATCCTTATCTTGACTAACAAACTTCAGCGTAATGTTGTCTTTAACTTCCAATTTAAATTGACCAACAGCTTCCTTTCTGTGAGAATAAGTAGGATCAGAACCATCGGCAGTAATGAAAATTTTCATTCCTGGGTCTTTGTGCTTCAATAACACATTGAGCGTTCCAGTATATAGAATAGAATCGTCTTTTGGTCTTTTATAATCTCCGCTTAAAACAACCTCGGCACTTTCGACCCTAAATTTATTTTCTTCGATAACCTTTTTACCTGTGCGGATTTTCTCTAAATATTCATTTGTCTTATTAGCTATCCAATCTCTAACTTTGCCAAGTCCAACTCCAGCAGATGATGGTAAATCTTCAAAAAAGGTCTTTTCTACATTAATTATAGAACCCAGGTGCAATATCAAATGTTTGCTCTCGTTTGTGTGATAATCAGCCATTAGATCCCGTTGATAGCCATCGAGTGCATTAAACCATTTACTAACTCCAGCCTGAATGTCATCATAAGTAGAACCCCCTATATTAAAAATCTGGCAGACTCCACTTAGTATCTCATTTTCTATCTTTTTCTCGCAGGACTCTATTGTATTCTTGTCTTTTCTTGTCCTCTCTAATATTTGAACTGCCCTTTCGTCTGTAATTAACTCATCATGTTCAAAATCATAGATAGTTTGAAGATCTCCGAGGATAAACCCATGTTCGTTTCTACTCTCGATCTTTTCAAACGCTTCAATAAATTTTTCTATATTCCCAGCTGCGGATTCATAGGCGTCTTTAATTTTTACTACTGGAGAAAGACCAATCCACCATTCTTTCATTAACCTATGAACTTGGATTACAGAAGCGGTTTCACCGGCGCCCAACTTTTTCTGTGAGAAGATGTTATACAACTTGTTGATAAAATTACGCTCAGACTCGGCAATTTCCCTATGTTCTAAGTATGCTTTTGGATACTCACCAGTTATTAGGTCATAGAGGTCTTCAAACTGTATAAGCAGCATATCACCAATAGCAGTTTCATCACGCTTTATCCTTAGGTTGTCTCCAAAATAACGACGTACCAGAGCAAACATCAAAGATAGGGCGAGTAGTCCTTGACCATAATCTTGGGCATATTTTTTCAAAAATGTATTTATATTTAACCGCTTTTCTTCTCCAAGTTTCTCAACTTCCTTAATCATATCAGCTAAAGCAGGTAAGTTTTGACTGAACTTTGATAAATCTCTTTCTGGTTCGCAATATAGTTTAGAACCCTTCTTATCTGTCTGTCTCAGTGCCCCTGGATTAAGAAGACATCGACGGAGATAACGGATTTCTCCGCGATTATGTGCATATTCTGTATCAATGATTATAGATTCATAACGATTAAGGACTTTCTCAACTGCCTCTTTTAGCGATTGATTTCTAGTCCGATCAAACTTAATGCCATGAATCTTGTTAAATTCATCATGTTGGAGTTTATTTGAATAACGATAATAGAGTGGTTCAATTACTTTATTAGCAATATCGTAGTCTTTTTTTGTGTCTACTTGAAATGTTTTCCCGGCTTTACCATACCATTCAATATGCTCTGGTGATAAATATTTATTTCTTTCTTTTTTTAGTTGTTCCAAATATTGTTTGTCTTTTTCATTTAAAACAGCTCTATCTTGCGTTGAAAACTCCTCAAATTTCTCAGATTTTTTTATGTATTCCATTGCTAATATATTAAAAATAATTTCGGTTACATTGATGGGTTCTTTTGGAATAGCGATCACGATTCTTTCGGATGGATTTTTAACAAGTAAAGCACGTGCTTTATCAATACTTTCTCTATTTTCACAAATCACATATACCGCTATACCTTCATAATTCTTCTTAAAATCAGTTTGTGTTTGCATTTCATATTCTAATGATTCAAAAAACGACATTTCCTTACCGTCAATCTTCCTGGTTGAAGATAGATCATTCGGTAGGCAGAAGGTGCAAAGAAGCCTCTTATCTTCATTATGGTTCTGGTTATAGTTTTTTGCCTCTATATAAGTTAATTCACGAGTTAAGGGGGCAAATTTATTTAGGTTACCTACTATATCCTTAGGATAGTTTTCTTCATCTGATTTGAACTCACCTATCATTCTATCAATATCTACTATGTCACCTCGCTTAAATTCATAGACATCATTAATACTGTTGTAATAGAGCACTTTAGCTTTAGTAAGCAGATCAAGCCTGGTCTCAAGTTGTTTTTTCTGTTCAGCAGTGCTAAAATTCAGAGAAAAAAGAAGATTCTCTTTACTATTGTTCACAGATACAATTTCATGTATAAGCATAACTTTCAATGTACGCTCCATGAGCTCGTCTTTTTCATCAAATAGCTTTCCCTGTTTTCTTTGACTAACATATTTATTGAGCTCTCTGAGTGTTGCTTCATAATTTTTAATATGCTCCCTCGTCATTTCACGAAGCTCTTTATTTGTAGAAACGAGGGAATTTTGGAAGTAGTTAAAAAGATAATCAGTGGTATAAAGATTAAGTCGCCCTTTACTATCAATTATGTCAGTATTTTGAATAAACCAAGGGCAAGAGCCCTCTTCTCTACCAAACTCACCAGAGAAAAAAGTAAATACTGATCTGTTGGCAGAACCTATTTCCTTCGCTAAAATTAGCAAACAGTATGTTGCTATCGGGTGCATCGGATAGATGTCTTCGATAATCTTCTCACGCAGTCGCGGAGCTGGAAGCCAATTAAAAATATTTAGTCTCTTACAGTCTTTAGTAAATTGATTGAAAAGGCTTCCATATTTGGCTACATGCTCTTGCCACAGTCTATGTCTTTTTTGAGGAATGACGATAGCGGCAATTATGTCCTCCATACCTTCGGTCTGAAGTGCTACTTCATTAATCCGGTCAGATAAAGTGGAAAGGTCAACCGCCGTGGTCGTTTTTGCGTAGCTAATAAATGACTTATGGGCGGTTCCTATAAAGATCAGTTGATTACCTTTCCAGTCTTTATTTCCGTGAGTGCATAATTGAGAGAATGCATGAAAAGTATTTAAACCAAGACGACCTTCCTGGAGCAGGTATCCAAACTCGTCATATATTATTACAATACCCTTAAACCGCTCTTGAAACTTCTTGGTGCTATTAATATCTGTTATGATATCCACAAGGTTATCTTTGCTATATGCAAATTCATTGGCAGTAATATTTTTGTGTATTTGACGAAAAACTTGCAGAGCTTCGTGGCTATATTCTTTAAGACCTTTGGTAAGCTTATCTACAGTCCAGCCGGAGAATCTGTCTTTTAGCTCTTCACAGAATAGATCGTAAAAGTTTACCCTTGTTTCTCCAGATTTTCCTTTTTGCCTCCAGGCATTGATCCTCCTCATGGTCTCTTGATAATGCGAATCCAGGTCTTCTTCAAATTCTTCCCGTTTAAGAGCTTCATCAATAGACCTGAGCACTAATTCCTCAAAGTCTCCTCTACTGGCAAACTCAGGTACAGCTACTAAATATCGTCCTTTAGCCCTTTTTTGTGAAAGAACCTTTGCACGACTTTCATCTTCTTCGCTATAAGATGCAAAAAACTCTTCAAGTTCATGCACATCTGATTGATGCATGAAGTAATTCGCAAGCATAAGACAAAGATGTGATTTACCGGTTCCATAACTTCCAGTTAATAAGTAACAACGGCGATCTCTTGGGTCAAGGGCTTTGGAAACACGCTCAAAGGCATCTCTGTGAGATTTTATAGGCTTATAGCTCATCATTCTCTGGCTGCAATCATCCGTGTCAAAAAGCTCCTTACAAAGGTATACATAAGAAGCCATCCCGCTTTTTATGGTTATGATTTCATTAATCTTGCTCATACTCAGAGCCTCCTTCTAAGGATTCTAATTCACTTAAATGAAAGACTCTCGTCTCTCCTTTGCTCGTGTTTAATTCTAAATCTAATATCTTCCGATTAGTTATAAGAAAAACACCTAATACTGCTCTATATGAAGATTGAAAAGAATTCCAATTCTTAGCAAGTAAGTGAAAAAGCAAATTATAACCATCTTCTTCCCAGGTGTTTAGCAAAAACTCTACATTATCCAAAATAAGAAGATTTGTATCCTTGGCTTCTTCCACGAGCAAGTTCTCAAGATCCCGAAAATCAAAAACATCTATTTTCTTTTTTAATTCTGCATCTTTCCCAAATCTTTCAAGCAAATCCAAATATTTGCCTTTACTCTTTTCAGCGAATAGTCTGGCATATTTGGACTTTCCAGTTGCAGGACCATTATGCACAATAAATGTCCTGTGTCGTTCACCAGAAAGACTATTTACAAATTTTTTTAGGTTTACCAAGCTATATGAACTCATGTCATCCCTCATAAAATTGCTTAACAATATCTAACCAGTTCTTATTAGAATCAAAACGAATCTGATCCAAATTGGCTCTTGAT
The DNA here is from genome assembly GCA_034660555.1 of Thermotogota bacterium. Lineage (GTDB taxonomy): Bacteria > Thermotogota > Thermotogae > Petrotogales > Kosmotogaceae > JASMTM01. The sequence continues at coordinate 6,004 of JAYEJL010000064.1, read as the reverse complement.
TCTATAGATATTTGTCGCTGTGCATTCAACCGTTCCAGGACTAATCTAAGTTGATGTTCAGTAATATGAAAAACCCGGCCAGGCGAGTTCTCTTCTTTTGCTAAATGCTCAATCTCTAATCCGGTTGCCCCTTCCATATATCGGTCTCTATACATATAGCAGGACGCAAGAATACATAAGTCTGGAACTTCTGGATTATTGTTAATTCGATAAGAATGACTTGATATCTTTAAAATATAATTTAATTTACTAAAATTCTGTTCAGTATAAGCATTAAAAAATGCATTAATCTCTTTAATTAGGTGCTTCTTCATACTTTTCTCTGAGAAATGACCATTTAGGTCACTGAAATATGTTCTGGCTACTTCTGTAAACACCTTACTTTCCTTGGGAAATACACGATTAGCTAATCTGTTCCAGACCACATATTTTCTATCAGATGTTATTGTATAATGAAGGAACCATAGAGTTTCGGTTTTATCAAAAAAAGTATCCTTTTTGTCTATCAAAATCCCAAGCTCGGTTGGCTTACAATTTCCTCGGGTTAACAGCCCCAATGCTACTCCGTAGCTTATTAGATTCTCAATCATACGAGGGGACATACCAAGAGCCGATGACAACTCTTTCTTGAGAAAACGAGAAACCTTCGGCTTACCCACCACATAATGCAGTAGATGTGATAGATGTTTAAAACGCAAGTAGTATCCGTTTGATAATTGAAATTTCATTACTCTATTTCTGCTCCAAAGTTATAAGTATTATTATAATCTATAGCTTTATTATAAAATTTACTCATAATTATGTTCCTCTAAATATTTTCGCCCTTTTTCTGTGATTTCCCAAATACCACGGGGCGAATCATTACAAAGCAAACCTTCTTCCACCATTTTAACTCTTTCCCATTGAGCAGCATTCCTCCATCGTAGTTCGCCCGCAGGGATTTTTTCTAAATCTACTGGTACAAAAATATCCTTCATCTGCTGGTAAACTCGGTCCAGCACTATACCTGATTTTTCCCGCCCATTTAATTCAATTAAAGCTTGTAAAATAGGAGTTCTATATCGAGTTGCTACGGTTCTAACACCCCCTGAAAGTCTACTACCCGTTTTCCTCTTTTTTTGCGAGTTACCAGAAATACCTTGCCCATCTTTATCCACAACTCGCATTCCTCCTGCAGTAACTCTAAGGTCGAGCCTGTATATATTCAATAGTTCTTGAGCTTCCTTTACCAGCCCCTTTGCCCTTTCAATACGTTCTTTTTTTAACTTTTCCAGTTTCTGCTTTTCTTCATATGCTTCTTTTGCCTTACTGTAAATGCCAAGTTTTTTTAGCGTGTCTTCTGGCGAAGCTTTATAAAGATTTATCAGTTCCTCTTTTGAAAGTTCTTTCACTAGTCACCTCAATATACTAAATTTTAACCCTTGTGGTGCTTCATGAGTCTTTTCCTAACCTATATTTTTCATCGTAATGAATAATAAAGTTTAATTCTTCCGCATTAAAATCATAATGTTTTGCTAATGCATGGTCTATTCTATCTATTATTTTTTTGGATTCTCTTAAATAAAATACTCTAACTCTCTTTGTTCCTCTAGAATATTTGATTAATTGTTCCTTAGAATTATTAATTGCATCATCCATCAATTCTCTATTTAGTTCAATCAGCGTTTGCTTAGTTGACTTATTCATGTCATCGATACTAATTCTAAAATTCTCTATTTCCTCTTCATAAAAATCTCTACAATTCGAGTAAACAACATAATACCAATAAAATAAATTACTGTTGAGAATAGCACAAACCACGTCATTTGAAATTGACTCTTCAATGCAAATGAAATCTTCCTTGGAGGAATAAGTTTCAAACGTAGTAATTACATTAAAATATCTCCCTCCCGAGGTTCTGTAGAATACTCTATTTCTATTTACCCCATTTATTAAAATCTTGCCTAAATTTTCTTTTGCAACGAGCTTTCCTAAAATATTTTTTTCTATCTTAGTTCCAATTTTGGGTATCCTATTCATGATAAAATATTCATTTTCTATATCAATATATTCAATAGAATCGAATAAATATTTCCGATCAATTGCATTCCATTTTAAATAAGAAGTCGTGAAATAAGCTTTATCACTGTTTTTTGAGTGCAGAATTATTGTCACCTTTTGTTCAGCATCCTTGAAAATTTTATCGGGTCTCTCTGCGAAGTTTGAAAAATAAGTTTTACCATTCTCTAAAAGTAAGTTTCTTAAACTATCCATTCTATTTGAACAGATTATTGACATTGGAATAATATATCCAAATTTACCTTCCTTTTTAAGATAGGACACTCCTTTCTCAGTAAGAAACGCATATAAGTTTCTACAATCTTTTGTTTTCAGTCTGTTACAACTATATTTTTCCATATATTCTGTTTGAGGCACATCTACATACGGCGGATTACCAATCACACAATCAAATCCAGGATTATCACCATAGAATACATCAGGAAATTCAAGGTCCCAGTGAAAGAAATTTTTACTACTTAGAGAAGCGGGGATTTTTTCTGTCTTACCTGCCTGCGCAGGCAGGTTTGGTTTCTTCCAGTTTTTAATTTGAAACAAAAGGTCACTTTCTTTCAGTTCACCAAGTAGATAATGAGTAAAGAGATTACATAGGTGCTTATAAGGAAGTAAATCTTCGTCTACCTCAGTAAGTGTTTCTTTCTTTTCTTCAATATCTTCCCTTGCTTCAGTTAGTTTGCTTAATTTTTTCTTATATCCTTCAGAAGCCTGTCTGATTGAATTGAGATAAGATTGCATAAATAAATCATAATATCCTTTTTTGGACTTTTTAAGATGCTCTTCCAGATCTGAAATCCGAACACCGACAAGGGCATTCCCCTGTTTAAGATGATGGTTAAGGAAAGAAAGAGGCTTTTCTTTAAATGCTGTCGTTATCCAAAGACACAATTTTGCCAATTCTACTGCAAGCGGGTTAAGGTCAACACCATATATGCAATCTTCTACAACCCGACGCCTCCAGAGTGCTGGGTCAGAACTTATTTTAGGATTGTATTCTGGGAACTCATTTAATAGTTCCACTATAAAGTTTGCTATATGATTAGTTGCATTAACAAGAAAATGACCACTTCCCATAGTAGGGTCAAGTACTGAAAAGGAAAGAATTTTTTCTTCAATAAATTTAACAATCTTATCATCAATAAATAACTCAAGACGCCTTCGTTCAGATTCATTGATTGCAGAATTTATCTCATTGATAACGGGTTCAATATCTGCCATTAATTCTTGCTTCTTTTCTCCTAATAAAGCATCAACGGTATTCTTAACAATGTATTCAACAACATCTTCAGGTGTATAATAACTACCTGTAAGTTTTCTTTCTTTTGCATCTTCTGAAAAATAAACTTTGCCTTTTTCAATGATGGTTTCAGAACGGCTTATTCTTCCTGCTTGGGATTGTGGAATAAACCTGACCTTAGTACCTGATTTACGAACAACTGTAATTTCATCTGCAATAAATAATTTATGCTCTAACAATCCTTCATATAGACTGCCCAAATGACGAACTGAAAGGTCACGGTATTTTATGGGGACAAAATTTCCTTTTGACCTCTGATAATAAGCCAGCCCAAATACAACTTCTGAAATAAATGGATCAGCAATTTTGTTCTGTTCTATAAATTTTATAAAAACGCTTTCTTCGTAAGGATTAAAAAGTCCTCCATCATAAGTCAAATCTATTTCAGCAAAGAGACCCTGAAGACGAAACCAAAGGTTATAAGACCTGCTTTGCGATCCACCTTTATTATGGAATCGGAACGAATCCAAAACGATACTTTTAAATGCTTCGATACTTTTACTTTTTAGTAAATCACGCGCTGTGGAATAGAATAGAAAAAGTAGACGAAAGAGGTATAAAATAGCGCCACGATAAATAAGCTGGCGTTCTTCTTCGCAATATGTTTCCTTTCCTAAAGAATCGAGGTAGCCGAGACATAGGGTTTGGAGAACACCACCACCTTCTTCCACACGTTCAATTGCATCACTCAGATTATTTTCAATATATTCTGTGGTCTTTACAGATTCTTCTTTGTAATTATCAAATCTACATTCTCCATTTTTCTTCTTAATGAAATTATCCGGGCAGAAAAAGAAATAAAATATTTGAAAGACTGGATAATCCTGATTGTTGAGAATTGACTCTAAATTAACCTCCACATAGGTCTCGTAGGGAGTTGGCTCTTTTGTATGATATATTCGCCAATAAACTCCATCAGTAAGGATACCCCACTCAAAATCATATTTCCTCAAATTTCGTATGATCTTCTCAGCCCAATGTTTTCCTTTTATGGTGCAATTTATATCTTCACCTGGTGGCACTACATAACAAATAGACATAGGTTTACTTCTATCAACATCTGGAAAAAGGAACAAAACATATGGCGTATTTTCTTTCTCTCGATGATGACCAAAACCCAAGGTATCTAACGCTGGTTCAATATAAGTGGTGGTCCATTTCTCAAGAGAAGTTTTATCAGCATATTCTTTCCATTCATTAATAGTCTGGAAAGAGGCTCTAAGATTCTCGTCAGTTACAGGGCGCTGGGTAATATCTTGCAAATAAATCTCTGAAAATAAATATTCATTCCGATAATTCCTGGATAAACTTAGTTCCACAAGATTTCTTTTCTTAGTATTATCCATCATAGTTATCTGCCTACTTCTTAGTTCTCTTAATATTCTCAATATTCTTCAAACCTGCTTCCTTTGCCATTTCCAGAAGTCTCTGAAAAAGAAATGGGTGAGGGGTCCGTGTTCCTTTTTCCCAATTGTTAATGGTCGAAAATGTCACTCCAACCTTCTGGGCAAACTGTTCCTGTGTAAGGCCGAGCTTATTCCTCAGTTCTTTAATCAAATTTGATACATTTTTATTTTTCATGGCATTGCCTCGTGATAGAATCCTTCATATAACATTCTATGAAATATTACATAAAATTTTAATACAAAGTCAAGTTTTTTCTACCATTGTCTTATTGCTTTAATTTCTTCTGTATTTTCTTGTTATGAACCAGTTTCTTTGCATACTTTGTTGCAGACTTACCCAGGCTCGCCATGTATTCTTGCGATACTCCACAATCTGCTGCATCTCTTTTAAGTTTGTAACCGGAATATTTCTCCGGTGTATCAATACCCAGCAGGCGCAGCTTTGTTTTCTGACTATCTATACTTACCCAGAACGTGTCGCCATCGGTGATTTTAAGGATGGTGGCTTGCTGGAGTTGACCAGAGAGAGAGGATAAGAGAAACAAGGAAAGAAGAGCAAATAGGAACTTATGGAAAAGATTGTGTTTAAAATAAGTTTTATTTATTACACCATCCTCATTTCTAAAGATTTTCTTTTTTTTGGTTCTTTATTATCAGTAACCGTTTTGATAAAGTGCGCTGTAAAGCGTTGTCTCCATCCGCTGATTCGATTAGTTCTTGTGAATTCCTGCTATCTTCTTGCGAGAGAACTCAACCATCTCGTCCTCATTAATCTGCTTTGACTTCTCACTTGGATAGTAACCGTTGATGACTTTTCCTTTGAATAGTGCTTTGTCGTTGGACATTCCAGTTACCTCGACCATCATCGAGTAACCCTCGTCGGTATCCAGTGAGACTTGATCGGAAATCTCGGGAATGCCTGACCAGTCTATGGGTTTGTCAAAATCGCCGATAGTGATGCAAATCGTCGCATCTTCGACCACGTCGTCAACGTTTCTAAATTTTGTCATGTTTCATCTCCTTTTCAAAATCATTATTCTATTCTCAATTAACAACAAAATATGTTTAACCTTATCATCTAAAGGCAACGATTTAAGCTTTTGCACCGGAGCATCTACAATCTCTTCGTCTTCTATGAATATAGATGCTTTTATGATTTCCAAGCGTTTTAGTATTTGCTTCATATTTTCAATATTCCTTTATCTTTCAAATATTGTAGCTCTTTAGGAATTTTTGTGATTGGATT
>JAYEJL010000063.1:0-2859 GCA_034660555.1 Thermotogota bacterium | reverse complement strand
CAATGTCCCCATGTTGGGACTTGTAAGAGTAGGATGGGGTTATAACTCCCTGTATCATAACTTGAAAACCGAATCAGGAAAACCATACTGGGGAACATTTTTCTTCGGAATGGGACCAGTATTCTAATATTTAAAGAGGAGGTAATACACCTCCTCTTTTTGATCATTTTTATCATTTAATTTTTCTTATCTCAATTTTAGCCGATATCTATTTTGTCTACTCTTCGTTTGTGTTTGCCGCCCTCAAAATCCGTTTTGAGAAACACTTCAAGAATATCCAGAGCCAATTGAGGTGCGACCAATCGGCCTCCCATAGCAAGGACATTGGCATTGTTATGTTTTCTGGCCATTTCTGCCATTTTTGGATACAAGCACAACGCTGCTCTAACATTTTTATATTTGTTGGCAACCATAGAAATTCCTATTCCGGTTCCGCAAATAACTATTCCACGATCAAATTCTCCACTTTGAACAGCCTTTGCTACCTTTTTCCCATAATCCGGGTAATCAACAGAACGATTACTATCAGTTCCATAATCTATAATCTCTATTTTTTGTTGCTTAAGATATTCTTTTACATGTTCCTTTAGTTCAAATCCAGCATGATCTGAACCTAATGCGATCTTCATAATTCCCTCCGTTATCTATTTGTACCATCTCAACAGTCCAACCATCTTGCCCTGGACCTTTAATCTATCCGCTTCAACAAGAATGGGAAGCATGTCCGGGTTAGAAGGTATAAGTCGTATTTTTGGACCTTGATTTTCGAATTTTTTCAAGGTAGCATTTTCGTTATCAATTAAAGCTGCTACGATATCTCCATTGTTCGCCCATTCCTGTTTTCTTAAAACAACAAGATCTCCGTTAAGAATGTGAGAATCTACCATACTGTTACCTTTTACCTTTAGCACAAAATAATCAAACCCTTTTCTTATCATGCTTGCGGGTACAGGCACACTTTCTTCACGATTTTCAACTGCCTGAATTGCCTCTCCGGCTGCAATGACACCTGCAAGCGGTACCATTATCACATCCTGGGCAGGATCGTAATCTGTACCATCAGCATTTTTAATTATTCTTATTCCACGAGACACACCGGTTCTTTCAATGAATCCTTTTTTCTCAAGGGCTTCAAGATGTTTCGCAACTCCCCGGGGTGACGAAATATTGAAATGTTGACCGATATCTCGTATGCTGGGTGGATAAGCATTTAATTTAATATAATTCTCCACGTAATTAAGTATTTCTTTTTGCCTTTCTGTAAGTTTCATAGGTCACCTCCATGGGGATTTTTTGATCATTCCTCTTCCACCCTGGCCACGCTGGTGACCACGTCTTCTTCCGATAAATTAACAATCTTAACACCCTTTGTGATTCTACCTGTAATTCTAATGCTCTTCACGGGCATTCTTATCGATTGAGATGAATGGGTCATAAGAATCACTTCATCATTGTCATCTACTACCAGCGCTCTAACAACTTCTCCAATGCTATCTGTACCATACAAATTTTTCAAACCATAGCCAGCCCTATTTTGAACTCTGTATTCCTTTAAATAAGTTCGTTTCCCAACACCATTTTCTGTTGCAGTGAGAAGTGTTCTTTTGTCATCAGGTGAAACGAAACTCGCAGCTACTACTTCGTCACCTTCTCTAAGTTTAATACCTATAACGCCCATGGCTGTTCTTCCCATTGGTCTTACCTGTGACATGGGGAATCTTATAACCATGCCTTTTTTGGTAGAAATGATGACTGTATCATCTTCAGAAGAAGAAATTTCCGAATCAACTACACGATCGCCTTCCTGCAATTCGATTGCTTTAATACCTGATATTCTCGAATTTACAAATTGATCAAAAGCTGTACGTTTGATCTTTCCAAATCGAGTGGTTATAACAAGGAATTTGTCCTCAACTTCTTCACTCCTTGCGGAAAGAACTGCCTGTACTTCCTCATCAGATTCCATTTTCACATGATTATAGAGTAGTCTTCCTTTGGAGTCTCTCGATGTATAGTTAAGCTCGTAATTATTAATCTGATAGGCCTTCCCCTTTGAAGTAATAATTACTGTTTTGCTTAACCTTGTCGAACTCAAAATATTTGTGACAAAGTCATCCTGAGAAGTCTTTATCCCTCTGACACCTTTGCCACCTCTGTTCTGCTTTTTATATCCATCAAGAGGGGTCGCTTTAATATAACCCTTATTGGTAACTGCCACTAAGATTTCATCATCAGGGATCACGTCTGCTACATTAAAATCAGTGTTGTCATCGTCGCTTATCTTGGTAAGCCTTTCATCACCATACTTTTTCTCAATTTCCTGAAGTTCTTCTTTTATAACTTTGTAAATTTCTTGAGGTTCTGAAAGTATCTTTCGATATCCTTTTATTTTACCAACCAGATCCTTATATTCAGCGAGCAACTTTTCTACTTCCATTGAAGTTAATCTACCCAATCTCATGTCAAGAATGGCTTTTGCTTGCTCTTCAGAAACCTCAAGGGTTTCCATTAAATTCTTTGCTGCTTCTTTTGTATCCTTTGCATTTCTAATAATATCTACAACTGTATCTATTGAACGGTTTGCGCGCGTCAGTCCCTCTACAATATGAGCCCTTTTCGAGGCCTCCTCAAGATAGGTTTCCGTTCTTCTTGTCACTATTTCATATCGATGCTTTATAAATGATTTTAATATCTCCTTCAAGGTCATCATTCTTGGTCGCTTTTTTTCATCAATGACAAGCATCTGAACTCCAAATACATTCTGCAAATATGTGTGTTTGTAGAGCAGATTTAGAACAACATTTGGATTTGCATCTCTTTTAAGTTCTAAAACTACTCTTAGTCCCTTTTTATCCGATT
>JAYEJL010000062.1:0-2876 GCA_034660555.1 Thermotogota bacterium | reverse complement strand
AATAGATTTTGACTATCAGAGCAAAAAAGAAATTATCAGAATTAAAAGGAATGGGGAGACAAAAGAAGTCTGGACAGGCAATTATATCTTTGAGAACGAGTGGCAGTCATTCAGAACAAAGAAAAATCCAGAATTAGAACTCACCTCTACGCCACATACTTATGAACAGCCTGGTAAATACAAAATAGCAGTAAGAGTTGTGGATATTTTGGGACAAGACACGCTCCAGACAATAGACATAATATTGCCTAACAAAACATTAAACAAAAAGGATCAAATCTTTCCAGGCTATTGAAAAAGCAACCTTTATTTTCATTTTCCGTATCTCCTGAAAGATTTATTAATAACCTATTACTTTTTGTAGACTCTTGCAATAATTCAATTAGCCGTATGAGTAATTTTCTCACATAACATCAAGCTGAGGGGCTGAGAAAAGTGGAGCGACCGAAGGGAGCACATTTTTTACCAACTCATCTCAATGTTTTTGTTAGGCGATGCGTATTCGATTCCAGTAATTATTTACCCATTCAAGCGTTTTCTTGGCTGCTTTTAGCATCATCTCTGGCGGATAGTGCCTCAAGGAATCCCCGTATCGTATCTGATTCGGATATTGCGAAAAACCTAAATCATTAGCTGTAAGCAAGTTCCCCAAAGTTGCATTCCAATACGATGAATCAACCTTGACGGATCGAATTCTAACTGCTGGCACCCATTTGAGGTGGCCATTCGAAATTTCCACCTCAATTTGACATGTGCTTAAAAGAGCCAGGAGTTTTTTGAAATTATGGGAGCATCTCGTTATTTCAGCAACCGATTTCCCTGCTCTTTCAAGAATAGCTTTTAACGCAATTTCGCACGAAAGCAAACTGAGGTAGAGAACGGTACGCTTTGCATCCATTGAATCCAAGCCGATATCCATAATAATCTGGGCAGCATCAATGAGTTTCTCGCTGAATCCTGTACTATATTCTGGCATAAAATTATTTCTCTTTAACCGCCCAACATTTACTTTTATTCATATTATATTTGTAATGTAATTTCGTATATTCGTCAAATTTTATTTAATAAGAAACACCAAGGGGATGAGGGGTCGGCTGAAATAGCCTTGTTATACCTCATGTTAAATATTGTTCAGCAAAATTCTGTACGAAAAGCAACATCATTTCTGTTTGATTCTTATCGTATTCTTGGTATTCACCATGAGCCGCCTTATTTCTGACATGAGCCCATGTTGTGATTTGCTTCTGAACAAGCTTTGAATATACATCAGCTTTGGCCAAAGCTGCATTAAGAGGATCAATAGTTAGTGGTATCCCGTTGCCCCCGTTGGTAGAAATGCCATTCTTGTCACATAACTTCCTTAAACTATCTTCCAATACAGTACCTATTATTACTGTTGCTGCATCTTTATAACCTTTTTTCAGCAGATACTCACCCATCTCTAAAAAATCTGCGAAGATATCTGCCTGTACAAGAGCCCTGATATTAACCAGTAGACCTTTCTCATAATCATGTTTCACGGAAATCGCTATGCCGAGCATCTGCGATATCTGAGCACTCCAGTTGCTATGGATAAAGTAGAAATTCTTTGTATTCAAAGCTTGTGTATAGTTTGAAAATTGCTGACTGTCAGTTCCGTAGAGCTTTCTAATAAGTTGCCCCAATCTTGTAACCCAAGAAGTAACTTCGGCGAGCTCTTTTCCTTCCATCTCGCTACCAATGGAAATGGCTTTGTTGACAATTTTGTTTCCTACATCAACAAGGTTGTCTATTTCATTCTTTATGATTTCTTCCATTTTGCTCATAGTGTCTATCCTTTTGGGCTTAACATTTACTTTTATTCATATTATGTTTATATTGTAGTTTCGTATGCTTGTCAAATTTTATGGAGGGAATGATAGACCCCTATTTCGGTATTACTATTTCGGTATTGTTTTTGGATCTTCACTCTATTGGTTCAAAGACGGAGGTTGCCATTGTAACCAATCTTCTGGCTCCAGATCCTTTAGGTTGCAACTCATCATTCTCGAATCAACTTCAATTTCGTCACGTTTTCTCAAAGCAAAAGCTTTTTTTCTACAGCTAAATGCTACCCATGCATCAGTTATCCACCTGCGCTTATCATTTCTCGTTGTTGGACCGTATAGTATTGCTATTGCATATTTCAGGCTGACATCCCCATTTATAACTTGTGCTGGCAATTCACCTGTTAAATCAAAAGATGAAATAATATGGTCTTCACCTGGTAAAACAATATCCACATCAGCATGCATTGTTGATTTTTCCGTTTCGCCATTTACCCATGGTTGAGTTGACTTGTAAATCAATCTGGCTGGAATTGGGCCGGAATTTCTTACAACGAACTTTACTCTTGATAGATCGGATGGCAATTTTTCACCTGCGATATCAAGGCATAATATTGGCCTGCTTTCCGCCAAACTCAGATTAAGTGCTTTTTCTGTTTGCCGACCTTGCTGCCACGCTATGAGAGCAGCGGTTAATGCCGCAAGGGCCGCAACTAAACTTGCGAAGGCTGCGATTATGTTGGAATCCATGATTATACCCCAGTCACCATGAGAAATTAACTTCTTTAAATTGAGTGCATCTGAAAAATTCGTGCACTTTTATCGAGTTATTATCTGCTTTTTTGACAACCATAATTAATCACCAACATTCAACATTTATTTTATTCATATTATGTTATAGCTTCGTATGCTTGTCAAATTTTTGGGTAGATTCTTTTAAAAAATTTGTTGGAAGGAAAATTCCCACATTTTGCAAGTTTAACACAAAAATCAGCGGTTTTGCCGCAGACAAAGTCCGCTGGATTGGGTTGCTATCAAATTATTTTTCATATATAGCACACTAATAAGTTT
>JAYEJL010000061.1:0-2880 GCA_034660555.1 Thermotogota bacterium | reverse complement strand
CAAAGAAGAATTGAATCTGGCTAATTACATGACCCGTCACTTTTCTAAAGCTATGGATTATCTATTACAAGTAGAAGCTATGCGAATGGGTAAACAGAACTATTTCACTCATGTTCGCAGGGGAGTTTTAGAGGCCGTTAAAGAGGACGGAATAATAAAAGCTGTTAAAGAACAGTTTAAGGCTTATAAGCTTGATGAGCAAACTTTTAATATATTAGACAGAGAAACAGGCGAAGTCTTAGCAATGGATAAATTTTTTAAGTTTGCTATGCGGAGAACTGGAAAATTAAAACCAACTGAAAATATTGTAAAAGCCTTTTTGACTTATATGCGTGTATTCAAAAGAAAACAAGCATTAGACGAGATAACTCCTTTGATTGATATTTATGCCCACGCTCTTACACCTAAGGGTTTGACCAAAAAGGGGTTAATGTTACACGGGAACCTAATTAGATTTGTTAGAGAGTGGATAAATACACAAAAAGGACGGCATGTAACCTTAATTGCAAAACAAAACGGCAAAATAGACGCAACCCTAAGAACTATTAAAATGTTTACGTCTTTAAGGGATTTGGGTTTTAATATTCCTGTAAGTGTTGCTACAGAGATTGGTGAACAAGTAACTACATATCAGTTACTTGGTAAAGGGCGATTTGCTCTTGGTAAAATAAGACAGAACACTAAACAAGGTAAGGTAATTATAGAAAAATATCGTAATCTTATCGGGAAAAATCCGTGGAAGGAACTAATAGAACCATCAAAAGCAATCGGCAACAGGCTAATGGAAGGGATCTTTGTTCTGTTCGGGGATGCTTCTGTAAGGTCAAACAAAACATTCTTGCTTGGTTCTTTGACAAGAAAAGAATTTAAAGCAGGAGAAATATTACCTGAAAGATTAGCCGCACTAAGAACAGAACTTGGTAGATATAGAATGGTTCAAGGGATGAAATCCATTATAGGAGCAACTCCTGAAGGGAGGGCTTACACTCAATACAAAAGATGGGCTATCCCTATTTTAAGAACAACAATCAAAAACCTCAATAATTTAGGTAAAAAAATAGCTTTCCAAAAACCGGACTCAAAAGAATTCAAAAGGTCTTTATTGGAATTATATAGACTGGTAGAAATAACAGCTTTTGTTATGTTAATCTTTGGGATGGTAAGAGACGAAGATGACAGAAGTTTTGCTGGTAAAATGATAAACAAGGCTTATAGGGAGGCTACAACTCTAATCCAAGCGTTACAACCCAAAATGTTTATGGTTGCAGGGAGGACTGTTTCTTTTATTGAAGACTTAGGTGTTAGTTTGACTTTACTTTTGATGGGCGAAAAATACAAGACAACCGGTGAATACAAAGGACTTAAAAAACTAAAAAGACAACTAAAACCTGTCGCTGTGAGTCAATTTCAAGGGAAAAAGAAAAAGAAAAAATCACGTCAACAAAGAATATTAGAACAGCAAAGGAGATAAATTATGATTAATATTCTATCAGATTTCCAAACAGGTGGATATGAAGTTATTACGGTTAATACAGCAGTTGGGTTTACCTCTACAGAAATCAGACCCACAAGCGGCTTTTTTAAAGGAATGACTTGCCAAGCGGTTTTTTGCACGCTTGAAACAGATGACATCAGGTTCACACTTGATGGGACAACGCCTTCATCTACGGTAGGGCATTTATTGAAAAGCGGGGAAAGCCTTACAATAGCAAACGCAAATGATATTGCAAACTTTAAATGTATTAAGGTAACAACAAATGCTTCTTTAAAGGTTACTTATAAATTTTAGGAGAATATTATGCGTAACAGTGGAATGATAGAAGGAAATAAATATGATCCTTCTGATGTAAATATCACAGGCGGCTCAATAAGCAACATAGACGACCCTGTAGACGAACACGGAGTAGGAGATAAAGGTTTTAATGATGGAAAGTATGCCCAACAAGGCGTGAACTCCGACATAACCTCAATGACCGGTCTTGATGACGATGGGATACCTCTTGCGAAAGTGGATGTTGGTACATTTATAGACGGCCCACTATCCCCAATGATTCTCACTGGTGGTGTCGTTTCAGAAGGGACTAACCCCGGTACGTTCAAGGTAACAGCACTCACAGCCCTTCTCAGAGCAACCGATTCTGCTACTGGAGCTTTGGCAGAAATAAGCCTTGCTGAACAAGACAATCAGGCCATATCTGTCGCAGATACAACCTATATCGTAATCCTGAGTTATAATGGCGGAAGTCCTACAATTACCATCTCTGAAACTATACCTAACTGCACACAGAACATACCTCTTGGCAGGGTAATGAAGGATGCAAGTAATAATGTTTACTGGATAAGTGGTGGGTATCATTTTCAAGATGGTGTTGCCAAACTCCATATGAGGGCAAGGGCTTTACGGGCACTTGAGTTGAATAAAGGCAGTACCATTGCTTATTCCGGTACGAACAACTTCACAATGGCAGAGGGGAAGGCTTTCGGTGGACTAAATAAATTTGCTTTAGCTTCTTACGATTCTGCTACTACTACATTCGTTCCAATCTATCAGGACGGTGCAGGAGGGTGGACAGAAGGTGCAGCAAGAAATACAATAGACTTCGCACACTATGATGATGAGAGTGGAACTCCTGCGGCTATAGGCAATAATAGATATGGCTGTCATTGGGTTTACAGGCATGTTGGAGATGGTAGTGTTTATGTAAGATTAGGTAAAGGAAACTATGCGCTCGCTGACGCAGAAACAGCAAATGAACCGACTAAGCCTGATCATCTGACCAACTTCGGCTGTTTGATAGGCAAGATAATTGCGCCTCAGGCTGGCGGAAGCTTTACAACAATTCAGATGGACACAGATAGACATTTTACCGGCACGAGTGT
>JAYEJL010000060.1:0-14797 GCA_034660555.1 Thermotogota bacterium | reverse complement strand
TATACAATAATTAAGGATGTTTCTGTTAATAAAAATATGAGAGGTGATAATGAAAGGTTATCCCTGCCTGATCCTGTTGCTCATTCTAACTGCCAACTGAGGACAGTTTCAGGTAGTCTGTCTCCTTAAGTTGACATAGTGGGTGAGGGCATTAGAATCAATCGGTAAACGGTTCACGTCTTTTGGTACTCATGGTTTTTCTCGAGCTCTCAGATTCTCGTACCCTTGGTTCTTCTCGTCTTTTCGTATTTGATTCCTTCCTTGAGGAAGGTACCTGCGAAGCTGAGGGGAAAAGTGTGAATTTGGTTTTTTGTCTCTATATCTTGTTTAATATTTTTTTGAACTTTCCGCACGACGCACAACCGACAACGTACAACGGTATTTAACCGTACAACGCACAACCTACTATCGCACAACGTTTTTTTGAATTTGCAGATTCTTACGACTCGAACTTCAATCTTTATTATTTTTATTGTGTTATAAGAAAAATTTTTTTGAAATACAATGTTCTGGTAAAATTGAAGTATCTATAGTCGGGAGTTGAGATTTTTGGAGGATACCAATGGAGCTATTATCTGTTACAATCTTGATTTAGATGAATTAGAAAAGTTGATGAAGGAACATGGTTCAAATAGGTTATGTTTAATTGATGGTAAAGGTCTAGAAGACAAATTAATTAATAATATTGTCAACAATGAATTAAAAGATGTTGATGATTCGGATACTAATCTTTCAAGGAGCAATTCTTTTATAATCTTTCACAATGTAGATGGAAAAACTATAAATGATGTAATAAAAAATATTAGATTAAAAGGCAAGTCATGTGTCTTTGCGACAACGACCGAAACAAATTTGAACTGGACTTTGAAGGAATTATTATCTGAACTTATTCAAGAACACAAAAGATTTGGTCATTAGTGTTTAGTAAAAAGAAAAGGAGTAAATAATGGAGAAAAAGTGTAAAAAGCTTAATGAGTTTTCCCGGGTTGAAACTATTGAATTATTAAATGATGTTTTCAAAGATTATGTTTTACCGCTTTCATGGAATTTAGATTCTTACAAAAAGGATATTGAAGAAAACGGTATCTCTGAATCTGATTCCCTTGTTTGTATTGTAGATGGTGAAAAGGCTGGGATAGCATTATTGGCCTTTAGAGAATCACGATGCAGGATTTATTTAATAGGTGTAAAAAAGAAATACAGACGTGCAGGAATTGGATTTCAGTTGATGGATGACATTTATGAAGTATGTAAGTGGAAAGGTATAAAATCCCTAAGTTTAGAAGTTCCAGCAAAAGATGAAAGAGCAGTCAAATTTTATTCAAAATATGGGTTTAGAGAAAAGAGACAGTTGTTTTCTCTATATAAACGTTTAAAAGAAACTGTCAGCAATAACATTAAGCTGGTTGAGAAAAATATCGGAGAGTTGGTTTCAGTAGCGTTTGAAGCTCAGAATCGCTTTAATCGGAAACCTAACTGGAAAGGAGAAGCAAAACATTTCACATTACTTGAAGGATATGAATCTTCACTGATAAAAAAAGATTCTGATTATATTGGATATCTTATCTGGGGTGAGAAAGATAGGGTTGTTTATATTATCGATATGGGACCTTATAAAAAATATGATTATAATGAATTAATGAGCTGTGTACTCACCTATTTTTCTAGCTTCGAAAGTGTTCTTTTACCTTCGATCCCTGAAAATGATCCAATTTATAATGTGAGTTGTGAATTAGGTTTTGAGATTGCGCTTCTTCAATATGAAATGACTTATAAAATACATTGAGGTGATCTATGAAAATAGTAAGAAATATTAAAGAGATGACTGAGATCTCGAAAGAGTTCATTTCAAATAGAAAAACTCATGGTCTCGTTCCAACAATGGGTTATCTACATGAAGGACACCTCTCGCTTGTCAGGCAGGCTGTGAAGGATAATGATTGTGTAACCACCAGTGTTTTTGTTAACCCCACCCAGTTTGGTCCTAATGAGGATTTTGAATCGTATCCAAGAAATGAAGAAAAAGATATTAATTCACTTCAAAAACTTGGGGTTGACTATGTATTTGCTCCAACAGTAGGAGAAATGTATTTTAAAGACCATTCAACATATGTATTGGAGAATAAGTTATCGAAAGTACTATGTGGTGAAAAAAGGCCAGGACATTTTAAGGGTGTTACAACAGTTGTATCAAAATTGTTAAATATAATTAAACCAACAAGAGCATATTTTGGCCAAAAAGATGCTCAGCAATTCAGAGTAATAAGAAAAATGGTTAGAGATTTGAATTTCACTGTCGAATTGGTTGAAATGCCTATTATAAGGGAAAAAGATGGATTAGCTATGAGTTCAAGAAATATCTATCTTACCAACGAACAACGCAGAGAAGCACCTTTGATTCATAAGGCGTTGCTAAAGGGGAAGGAACTCATTAAAGATGGCAAAAATGATGTGAGTGAAATAAAAGATGCAGTTAAGAAGATTATTGGTGATAGTGAGAATATCAAAATTGATTACATAGAAATTGTTGATGAACAAACATTGAATATCTTGGATAAGATAAATGACGCAAAAAGTGATAGTGTGATAATAGCAATAGCTACTTTTGTAGGTAAAGCCAGACTTATTGATAACGAAATAGTATATCTAAGAAATCCTTAAAGTTCTCTAACATATTCCTTATGGTAATTAAGTAAATATTCTAAAATAGTTATACCATCTTTCGGAGATTCGTTGGTTATCATTTTTATGAATTTATCTTTGTTAACTGAAGCTATCTTTGCTGACGGATTTGCTATAGCGGTAATATCCCATTTATTTCGCAGCATAACCTGTATCTCTCCCAGGGATTCTCCAGCTTTTAGCTCATTTAGTTTGAATAAACCTACATGATGATTTTTCATCAGATTAATGTTTCCAGAAAGCACAAAGAATATTTTTTCTGCAGCTCTGTCTTCTTCTGCATAAACATGTTCAGTATCTTCAGTTTCTTTTTGATTATCAGTTTCTGACTTCAAGAGTTTTAGGAATTCTTCGCTATACTTGGGGAATCCATAAGTTAAAGAAAAAGAAGTGTCACAGATTTCAAAAAGATTAAATAACTGCCGAACATATTTCGATACAGCATCGTTTTCAGAATCTATGAGTTGTATCATTAAATCTGCTGCTTCACTTAATTCACCAACGCCCATTTTCCCCAGTGCTAGGAATAGCTTAACGGGCCTCTCGAGAGGAGAATTGTGATATTGTTCAAGATATGAATAGAACGTTTCTATGGAAGAACTATATTCTTTTTTTTGCATTTGTTTTACTGCTTTACGATAAAGTGGCTTTTCTCCAAAAAGAAGAGGAGGATATTTTTCCAAAAAGAATTGCTTCTTTCTAATTATTTGAGACATTGTTTCTTCAAAGGTACGTATAGTTTTATCACATTCTTTGTGGTAATTCTCAATTAATTCTATTGTCTTATTAAGAGCTTTTTGGAGCAACCGTGTGTTTGCTACTAGAAAATTGAAAACTTCATTTTTATTAGCTGAAATGAGTATAGTTTTACCAACTGAAAATCCATCTCCAGTAGATTTTGATGCCACCAAGCTCAACGGATCTACCAGATCTCCCGAGATGTAGATGTCATCATCTGAATTACACTTTACGATTACTCCACCACTCTTTACAAAGTAATATGTAGAAATATCTTGACCTTTTTTGAATATTTTTCTATCAGGGTCAAGAACTAATTCTTTCACACGTTCACCTCTTAAAAATACCCGCTACAAATAACGGGTAATATGATTTATGTTATGGTTGCACTTATTTCGTTAACACCCATCTCTACAATAGCTTTTGCATCTCTCGCAATCACCAATTCTTCATTAGTTGGTATGATCAGTACTTTAACATGAGAATCTGGGGTTGTTATAATCTTTTCACATGCTCTACAGTTGTTTGCTTCTTCATCAAGTTTTACGCCAAGATATCCCAGGTATTTATTTACAACATTTGAGCGCAAATATGGACTGTTTTCTCCAACACCCGCAGTAAATGCTATTGCATCAACGCCATTCATTGCTGCTGCATATGCTCCAATATATTTGGCAATTCGGTATTCATAAATATCATGAGCCAGCTTACAAGTCTCTTCATTTTCCATGGCTTTCTCTTCAATTTCTCTCATATCGCTGAACTTTCCTTTAGTGAGTCCCAACATTCCACTTTTTTTATTTAGAAGGTTATTTACTTCTTCAGGAGAAAAATCAAGCTGTTCCTGAAGAAATGTGACTATTGCAGGATCAATATCACCCGATCTTGTACCCATAACAAGTCCTTCTAACGGGGTTAATCCCATCGATGTATCAAAAGATTTGCCATTTTTCACAGCAGCTATTGAAGCTCCATTACCCACATGAACTGTGATGAGTTTTGATTTTTTGATATCCATGCCAAGTAATTTTGCCATCCTCTTTGCTACATATCTGTGACTTGTTCCATGAAACCCATATCTTCTGATTTTAAATTTTTCGTAATATTCGTACGGAAGTGCATAAATAAATGACTTAGAAGGCATTGTTTGATGAAAAGCTGTATCAAAAACGCCAACCTGTATTACATCAGGCAATAATTCCATTGCAGCTTTAATACCTTGAATGTTTGGAGGATTGTGTAAAGGTGCAAGGAAGGCATTTGCTTGAATTTCTTTTATTACCTCGTCGGTTATTTTTACAGAAGACGCAAATCGTTCTCCTCCGTGAACAACTCTATGTCCTACCGCATCTATCTCTGACAGATTCTTTATAACTCCTGACTTTTCATCTGTCAGAGTTTCAACTATCATTTCGAGTCCTTCTTTATGATTTTTGACATCTTTGTTGACCACGAATTCTTCACTGTTTTTCTTATGCTTTAAACGAGATCCATCAATACCAATTCTTTCGAGCAAACCTTCAGAAATTACTTTCTCATTATTCATTTCTATCAGCTTATATTTAATGGAAGATGATCCACAATTTATGACCAGAATTTTCACAAAAGCACCTCCAAATTTATTTCAGGCTTTTCCAGAACAACCTAACAATCTCATTCGTTCCTGAACAACTTTCTTCACATAAGCTTTTGGTGTTTTGAAATATTTTCTGGGATCAAATTCTGTAGCATTATGTTTTAAGAATTCTCTTAAACCTGCAATATATGCCATTCTTAAATCTGTATCGGTATTAACTTTGTTGATTCCAAATTTAATCGTCGTTTCAAGTATGTCAGAGGGTACGCCTTTTGCCCCTTTGAAATCAGCTCCATACTCCTCTGCCAGTTTAACTACTTCTTCTGGTACACTTGAAGCTCCGTGTAGAACAAGTGGTATATTAGTCAATGATTTAACCTTTTTGAGTCTATTAAAATCAAGCTTTGCTTCACCTTTGAATTTAAATGCACCGTGACTTGTTCCTATTGCTGGTGCAAGAAAATCAACCTGAGTACGCTCAACGAATTCTTTAGCCTCCTCAGGTACAACAAGTGCTGCCTCACTCTTATTTACCTCTACATTGTCTTCAATACCTACCAATCGTCCTAATTCTGCTTCAACAGAAACACCAACAGAATGAGCAATTTCTACAATTTTAGCTGTTTGTTTTAAATTCTCCTCAAAAGGATGTTCAGAAGCATCAATCATTACTGAAGAATATCCAGCCTTAATAGCTTTGACAATCACATCAAAATGTTTACCATGATCAAGATGAAGTGAAATAGGAATGTCAATACTCTCAGCGTAAGATTTTACAAGATCGACGAAAAACTTCGCTCCCCTATATTGATCACCATTTCCCGCGTATTTCAATGCTCCTTCAGAAGTTTCAATTATTACAGGAGCCTTTTCTTCAATACCAGCTTCGACAATGGCATGGAAAAATTCAAGGTTATTAATATTTAAGGCAGGAACTCCATAATAATTTTTACTTGCCTTTTCAAGTATCTTCTTAGTATTTACGTATGACATTTGAAAAACCTCCTTTAATGAATTATAACATTACACAAAGATAAGTTATCATGTAGATTAGATCAGACTCCATCTTCCAGCATTTTCATAAACTTTTCCTTCTAGTTGAAGCTTTGTAAGCTCGTTTAATATTTCATTGTACTTCAATTTCGTTGCCATCAAAATTTCATCAAAGTGAGCTGGTCCGTTTTCTAAAATATTGATTATCTTTAATGCATTTTCACTGTAATTGTCTTCAGTTAAGACAGTATTTAATTCACCGTATTCTTCAAGAATATCCTCAACAGAGGTAATCAATTTCGCTCCATTTTGAATTAGCCAGTTTGTTCCTGAGGAGTTTTTCCTTCTTATATCTCCTGGAACTGCAAACACATCTCTCCCATTATCGAGAGCAAAACGTGCCGTTATTAATGAACCACTTTTCTTTGTAGCTTCAACAACAAGTACTGCTTTAGATAAACCTGCAATTATTCGATTTCTTCTTGGGAAATTGTGTTTGAGAGGAGGTGTTCCAGGAAGGTATTCGCTTAATATACATCCTTTATCAGAAATTGCTTTAAAAAGATCTCTATTGCTTGCTGGATATATTTTATCAATACCACATCCCAAAACTGCTACAGTATATCCGTTCCCTTCTAAGGCACCTTTATGAGAAGCTCCATCAATGCCAGCAGCCAAACCACTTATTACAGTAATATTGAAGTTGACAAGTTGTGATGCAAAAGAAAATGCTATATTATATCCGTAAGCTGAGGATTTTCTAGATCCCACAATTGATAGGTTTTTCATACTATCTATAATATCTATATTACCCTTATAAAACAAAACAGGTGGAGGTGAATCAACTTCTCTTAGTAATTCCGGGTAGTTATCATCAGTGATAACTATATAATTATAAGCATTCAAATATTGCTCAACCTTTTTAATGCTGGCATATACCTTTTTTTGTTTTGCTTGAGGGATAAAAGGTAGCCTGCTTTTTATAAAGTCGCTAAGGGTTACTTCTTCTTCAATACATTTATTGATTTCTTCAACAGTTAAATCGCCCGATAATGCAAGTAAAGCATATTCTTTTCTATACATTTTCCTACCTCTTTACAAAATGAACGAACTCAGATCCTCATCTGCGGCTATGTCTTTGATTTTGGACAGAACATATTCTCTATTAATCAGTATTTTACTTTCATCAACATCTGGAGCCTCATAAGAAATGTCTTCCAGAACACGTTCAACAACTGTGTAAAGTCTTCTGGCTCCGATGTTCTCTATTCGCTCGTTTATATTATGTGCAGTTCTTGCTATCTCTTTGAGTCCGTCGTCTGCAAATTCAATACTGACAGCTTCCGTTTCAAGTAAAGCTTTATATTGCTTTGTTACGGCATTTTTTGGTTCTGTTAAAATACTATAGAAATCTTCTTCTGTCAGATCGTCAAGCTCTACTCTTATGGGAAAACGTCCTTGAAATTCAGGAATAAGATCCGAAGGTTTTGATGTATGGAAAGCACCTGCAGCAACAAAAAGAATGTAATCTGTTTTAACAGTTCCATGTTTTGTATTTACCGTCGTACCCTCGATTATTGGCAACAGATCTCTCTGAACACCTTCTCTTGATACACCGGCGCCTTCGCTACCTGATTTTGTGGTTACCTTATCTATTTCATCAATAAATACAATACCTCTATTTTGAACTCTATCAATTGCTTCTGAAACAACTTTATCCATATCCAGAAGTTTTTCAGATTCTATGGGCAATAGTATTTTTCTGGCTTCTGAAATTTTAAGTCTTTTCTTTTTCTTTTTCTTTGGGACCATATCCCCAAGAATATTTGACATATCAATACCCATGTCTTCCATGCCTGGAACCATTACCATTGGTTTGGATTTATCTTCAACTTCAACTTCAATTTCATAATCTTCCAGTTCACCAGATCTCAATTTTTCTCTGTAGCGTTCTCTTTTTTCTCTATATTTTTGGGCTTCTTCAGAACTCATTTTTTGTTGAGGGGTTCCCTGGAATAAATCAAATATGTTTTTCGGTTGATTTCTTTTTTGCGGACCTTTTATTAATGCATCAAGTATTCGATCTTCAACAAGAACCTTTGCCTTTTCTTCTACCTCTTTCATTCGTTCCTGTTTAACCATATTAACGCTCACATCTGTGAGTTCTCTTATTATGGATTCAACATTTTTTCCTACATAACCAACTTCAGTAAAACGTGTTGCTTCAACTTTAATGAATGGAGAATCAGAAAGTTCAGCCAGTCGTCTGGCAATTTCAGTTTTTCCTACACCTGTTGGTCCCATCATTAAAATATTCTTTGGAATAACATCTTTTTGCATATCTTCGCTGAGTCTCTGCCTTCTGATTCTATTCCTTAATGCAACTGCTACAGCCTTTTTAGCCTCATCCTGACCTACAATATATTGATCAAGCTCCTGAGCGATTTTTTTGGGAGTAAGCTGATTTAAATTTTTTGGCATTTTTACACCTCCAGTGTTTCTACTGTGAAATTAGAATTCGTATATATACAAATCTCACTTGCTATTCTCAGCGATTCTTCAGCAATATCTCTTGCACTTAATTTGCTGTGTTTCATCATAGCTTTTGCAGCGGCGAAAGCATAGGAACCTCCTGAGCCTATGGCAATAATATTTTCATCGGGTTCAATAACCTCTCCGCTACCTGAGACTAAAAGTATGTTTTCTTTGTCAGCTACAATTAATAGTGCTTCCAGTTTTTGGAGTATTTTACTTGTTCTCCACTCTTTAGCTAATTTCACAGCTGCTCTGATCAATGTTGAATTACTTTCTCTATATTTCTCTTCGAATTTTTCTAATAGCGTTAGGGCATCTGCAACTGATCCTGCAAATCCTGCAAGAACCTTTCCATCTCCTAATTTTCTCACTTTCTTCGCAGATGCTTTCATAACTGTATTGCCAAAGGTTACCTGTCCGTCTCCAGCTATTACTGTTTGATTATCTTTTTTTACAACAATGATTGTTGTTCCGTGAAATTGTTCCATGAGTCCACCTCCAAATTGGCCTATTTTAATGCTTCTTGAACAATGACGTCGATTAGTTCGACAAAGTTCATACCTTCAGCTTGTGCTGACAAAGGTAAATCGCTTAGATCAGTCAGACCAGGAATAGTATTGACCTCTAAGAAATAGAAGGTGTTATCCTTCAAAATACCATCAATTCTAGCGAAGTGTCTACATTTCATACGCTCATAAATTTCCTTTGACTTTTCAATTAGTGATTTTTCCATTTGAGTTCCAAGTTCTGCTGGAACACTGAAGCTTGTCATTCCCGCTGTATATTTTGCTTCATAATCGTAAAATCTTTTTTTTGGTTTGATTTCTAAGATTGGTAGAACCAGTAGCTGATTGTTTTTTTCAATTATTGAAATAGATAATTCACGGCCTCCAATGAATTTTTCAACAATCACTGTTTCATATGAATTCAATGTTTTATTTATTGCTTGAAACAATTGTTCTTTATTATCAACTATGCTTACACCAATACTTGATCCTTCCTCAGAAGGTTTTACTATTGCTGGAAAAACATCCCATTTTAATGTTTCTGATTTCTGATTTTTATTAAAGATGGTACCTTTAGGGAAAATTACATGTTCTTTTAGAATATTGTATGTAAATGTCTTATCAAAACAAATTGCGCTCGAGAGTACTTTAGAACCAGTATATGGGATATCAAGTGAATCGAGATATCCCTGAATTTTTCCATCCTCTCCATATCTTCCATGCAGCGCAATGAATACAAGGTCATTATCAGAAAGTTCAGACAACCTATGTACATTTTCTTTTTTTAGATCAAAACCTTTTACTGTATGTCCCAGTTTTTCAAGTGAGTGGATAACATTTGACCCACTTTTCAATGAGATTCCTCTTTCACAAGAAAAACCACCAAAGACAACTGCTATGTTACTCATGATTTTCACCTTTTAAATCATTAGAGCTGAATCTCTTTTTACATTTTGGGCAGTAATATGTAACACTGCCGTCTTTCCGTTTTCTTTTGAACAAGGTTCCACCGCATTGAGGACATTCTTCCTTGCTTGGTTCATTCCAGTACATTTTACCGCACGAAGTACATTTGAAGTAGGTCTTCCCTTTTTTACTTCGCATTTTTTCAACAATACCACCGCATTCGGGGCATGGACCTTCAGCTCTCACATTTCTCGTATATTTGCATTTGGGGTAAGCTGAACAGGCGATAAATTCACCGTACCTTCCCCTTTTTTTTACCAGGGGAGCACCACATTTAGGACATTTTTCATCAAGTTTTGCATCTTCTTCGTATTCCTTCAAAACATCATGAAGGATAACAGTGTGATCATCAATGGGTGCAAATATATTCATATCAATCGATTTCTTTTCTTCGCATTCTTCGCATTTTAGGTAGCCCCCATAGCGACCAAAGACAAGTTTAAATTTCCCTCCACAATCACACTTGACATCTGTCGAATACTCTAGTTTGATTTTCCCCTTGCTCATTGATTCCTGTACTTCATTTAAATCTTTTGAAAAGCTGTTAAAGAAACCTTCTATCGATTTTTTCCATTGCAGATTGGCGTTTTCAATTTCATCCAGTTCTGATTCAAGTCTGGCCGTGAAATCCTCATCAATGATATCAGGGAATTCTTTTATTAAGAAATCTGAAACGACACTGCCAAGTAACGTTGGTCTTAACTCTCTACCTGCCTTATTAACGTAATTTCTGGTTAATAGAGTAGAAATAATAGTAGCATAAGTAGAAGGCCGTCCTATCCCTTTCTTTTCAAGGTTTTTCACAAGGGTGGCTTCACTGTATCTAGAAGGTGGCTTTGTTTGAGTTTTTTCACCCAAAAAACCATCTGGAACGATTCTTTTATCTTTTTTTGCTTCCATTTCTTTTGAGGATGAAGTTTTATTCTTCTTGCTAATAATTTCATGTCCTGGAAACACCTGCTTTTCAAATGTGTGAAGAAATATGTATTTCTTTTCTATGTCAGCTATTTCAACCTTCGTGATCTCATAAACAGAATCTGTCATTTGAGATGCGATAAATCTATCCCATATTAGCTTGTATAAACGGTAATGATCTCCTTTAATGAGTTTTCGTTTCTTAATTTCTTTGGGACTGCGGTCAACATATGTTGGTCTTATAGATTCATGTGCGTCCTGAATATTCTTACCCTTTTGCTTTCTTTCTTTTTTTGTTCCTATATATTCATTACCATAATTTTCCTTAATGAATTTTCTGGCAGTGTTTTTAGCTACCTCAGAAACTCTTATAGAGTCAGTTCTCATGTATGTTATGAAGGCAATATTTCCCTCAGGTGTTTCTATTCCTTCATACAATTGTTGGGCTACCCTCATAGTTTTTGATGCACTCCATCCCAGTTCATTTATTGAGGATTGCTGTAGTGTCGAAGTAATAAAGGGATTTGGTGGTTTTCTTCTACTTTTTGATTTTTTTACACTGGATATGTAGTATTCTTTTGCTTTTAGTTCTTCTAATAACTCATCTTTTTCTTTTTCGGAATTGACAGATTTCTTCCCAAATTTCTTCCCGTTAATTCTGTCAAGTGGGATCTTTTCATCAGCATATTTCATAAATATTTTGTAGTATGTATGAGGTTTGAAATGGAATATTTTCTTATCCAACTCAACGATCATTTTTAATGCAACTGACTGTACTCTTCCAGCACTTAATCCGCCTTTTATTACTTTCCATAAAAGAGGACTAAGTTTGTAGCCAACAATTCTATCGAGAATTCTTCTCGCAACCTGAGCATCAACTTTATTGTTATCAATCTTCTGTGGTTCTTTCACAGCATCAAGTATTGCATTTTTTGTAATTTCATTGAAAATAATTCTATTTTTTTCGTCTTTAGGCAAACTAAGCAATTCTGATAAATGCCATGCAATTGCTTCACCCTCTCTATCCATGTCAGAAGCAAGCAAAACATTTTTATTTTTTGCCTTCTTTTTTAATTCACTGACAACTTTCTTCTTATTCTTAACGACTTCATAAGTAGGTTCAAACGTTTTGAGATCTACACCAAACTTGGAATTTGGCAGGTCCCTCACGTGCCCCTTTGATGAGGCAACCTCGTAATCCTTTCCAAGATATCTTGAAATTGTTTTTGCTTTTGCTGGAGACTCTACTATAACCAGTTTTTTTGTCACAAAAATCACCTCAATTATTAGATCTAGAAGTTTTCATCACGGTTTTTCATGAAGATTCTTCTATTAAGGTATTTATCGTAATTACTCCAATTGTTATCACTACTACTGTATTCTCTTGATTCTATTTCTCTGAATTGTGCCATCTTTGAATCAAGATTATCTGCCATATGTAATACCATAGCTTCTGTTGTTTTAGGTACTACCGGTGAGCCCCATTCCATTTCCCCATGATGAGAAAGAATCAAATGTTTTATCTCAGCAAGCAAGAAAGAAGGAAAGTCAGGTATTTTATTTATGTATTTAGTAATCAATTCAATGCCCATAGCTATATGTCCAATTATTTCACCAATGTCAGTTTTTTCTATTCCTGATGATGACAGTGTGTATTCTTTGGTTTTACCAATATCATGAAGTAGTGCTCCAGAAATAAGTATATCTCTATTTATGCAGTCAGAATTTTTCTGAGCCAGATAGTCACATAATTCAGCAACGGAAAGAGTATGTTCAAGTAACCCACCTTTATATGCATGATGGATTTTAATAGCAGCAGGACAGACAACGAAATTTCTCACAAAATCTTTATCTTCAATGAATATCAACTTAAGTAAACTTTTCAGGTAATCATTACCTAGACTATCAATTAAATTACACAATCTGTCATACATTTCAGATATATTCTTTTTCGTCACTGAAACAAACCTTAAGGGATCATAAGATTCTTCATGAAGTATACTAATTCCATTGTTTGGATCAAGATTTAATTGTAGCCTTTCATTAAAAACAACGATTTTTCCTTTTACTCTGACCACTGTTCCCACATCAAGTTTTTCATCGTTGTACTCTGCATTGTGCCAATCTACAGCTCTTATTGCGCCTGTTCGATCAGTCAGTGTTAGTAGGAGAAATTTGCTTCCGTCTTTCGCTTCCTGCAATCTTTTTGAGATAACCTTCACATCAGTCTGTATAATCATTCCTGGTTTTAGTGATGTGATAAAAGGTTTTTTATCATCCAGTCCATTTTTTGCATTAAACTGTTTTGCAATATCATTTCCAAGTATGTCTCTAAGTTTCATCAGAAACTCCCCTTCCTTTTATAAATCCTGGGAACCCGCTTCGTAATAGCACAGGTAACTTCATAATTAATTGTGTTAAGTAGCCCGGCAATCTCCTCAGCGGAAATATTGTTTTCTCCTTGTTTTCCAATTAATACTACTTCATCACCAGGTTTTGGTTCTTCATTTAGATGGCTAACATCTGCGACAAGTTGATCCATACAAACTCTTCCTAAGACTGGACATTTTTGTCCTTTTACTAAAACATTACCTTTGTTTGACAAACCACGATTATATCCATCACCATAGCCCACAGGAATTGTCGCAACAGTTTTTTCTGTTGAGGCAATATATGTGCGACCGTAACTTATACTATCTCCTGGTTTTATCTTTTTCACATATGAAACGGTAGAGTACCATGATAAAACCGGCCTCAATTCTGCTATTTCAAATTCCTTAGACGGTTGCATGCCATAACTTGCAATTCCCAGCCGTACATAATCACACCAGGACTGATTAAATCTTAAAGCCCCGGCGCTGTTTGAGATATGTTTCTCTTTTATATCGATCCCCTGTTTCTCTATAATAGAAAGCAATTTTTCAAATAATTCAACCTGTTTGAGTGAAAAATCAGGGTTTTGTTCATCAGCTACTGCGAAGTGAGTGTAAATGCCTTCAAGATTGATATTCTTTTGATTCTTCAAAAATTCAATAAGTTTCACGGCGTTTTCCGGTGTTTGGCCAACTCTCCTGATACCCGTGTCAACATTAACGTGTGTTCTTAATGTTTGATTACCTTTAATGGCTTGAAGAAGTGATTTTGCGTGTTCCTCAGAGAAAATAGTAATGGCTAGATTATTTTCAGCTGCAAGATTTACGTATTCAGGAGTGAAATAATTCATCACAAGTATCGGTACATCAATTCCCGCTTTTCTTAATTCGACTCCTTCTTCAACGAAAGCAACAGCTAATTTATCAACACCACAATCAACAGCTGTTTTGGCAATTTTAACGGCTCCGTGTCCATATCCATCTGATTTTACAACAGCCATAATATTGGAATGACCAAGCATCCGCTGAAAATAGCGAATGTTGCTTTCGTAAGCTGAAAGATCTATTTCAAGGTATGTCTTTCTGCTAATCATGAAATTTATTGATAAACAGTTCCTTATATTGCTTTCTTTACTTTTCCAGCTTTAAGACAACTTGTGCATACATTGATCTTTTTGACTTTGCCGTCGATATTAACCTTTACCTTCTGAACATTCGGTCTCCACCAGCGTTTGTTTCTCTTGTTAGAGTGACTGACAGAATTACCAGTTGTAGGTCTTTTTCCACATATTTCACAAACTTTAGACATTTGAATCCTCCTTTCATAAATACCTTAACATTATAGTTTACAAAAGATAGCTTTTCAACGGCTATTTTACTATATAATCGATTTTGACTAAGAAAAAACAAAAACAAATTCTTGAAGGAGAGGTAAAATGACTGCTGAAATACTAACATATATGATTGATCTTGATGGAACACTTACGACTATTGATGATGAAGACTTTGCTAAA
>JAYEJL010000059.1:0-56551 GCA_034660555.1 Thermotogota bacterium | reverse complement strand
TATATGAAGAAACTTCTTGTATTATCTGTATTTTTATTAACAGGTCTGATGGTTTTATCTGCTTCAGGTAAACTTGAGATATTCAGCTGGTGGACAGCTGGAGGCGAGGAAGACGCCTTATTCGCTCTTTATGATGTTTTTCACGAGAATTATCCTGATGTAGAAATTATTAACGCAACAGTAGCTGGTGGAGCAGGAACAAACGCTAAAGCTGTATTAAAAACAAGAATGATTGGAGGAAATCCGCCTGATTCATTTCAGGTACATGCAGGAGCAGAAATGAATGATACCTATGTTGTTACTGGACTGATGGAACCTATAACTCCGTTCTTCAAAGAATGGGGAATAATGGACAAATTCCCGAAAGATATTCTTGACATTTGTAGTTATGAAGGTGAAGTGTATTCAGTTCCAGTCAATATTCACAGAGGTAACGTTATGTTCTACAGCAAGGAAATAATAGAAGACGTCGGGATAGAAACCCTACCTACTACATGGCCTGAGTTTATAGATACCCTGAAGGAAATTGAGAATGCTGGTTACATACCTCTCGCACTAGGTGACAAAAACAAATGGACTGCAGCTCATTTGTTTGAAAGTGTTCTTCTAGGTATACTTGGCCCATACCAGTACAATGGGCTCTGGGATGGAAGAGTATCCTTTGAAAATGAAGGTGTTAAAAAGGCCCTTGAGGTATTCAGAGAACTCATGAACTATGTAAACGAGGATCATTCAGCACTTGCGTGGCAGGATGCAACAAGGCTTCTTTATGAAAAGCAAGCTGCATTCAATGTCATGGGCGACTGGGCTGAAGGATATCTGAAGACCCTTGGCTGGAAACCTGAAGAAAACTTTGGCTGGATGGCATTACCGAGCACCAGAGGATCTTTCATGATAGTAAGTGATACCTTTGGGCTTCCAAAAAATGCCCCCAATAGAAGCAATGCAATTAGATGGTTGAAAGTAATATCGTCAGTTGAAGGTCAGGATGCTTTCAATCCAATCAAAGGTTCTATACCCGCTAGAATAGACGCGAATCCTGAACTTTACGATGTGTATTTAAGATGGTCAATGGAAGATTTTAAAACAAATGCACTATGTCCATCAATTGCACACGGCTCAGCAGCACCTGAAGCCTTTACAACTGCTCTTAACGACATTATAAACAGGTTCATAGCAACAGGTAATGTTGATGAAGCATGGAACTCAATCATTGAAGCAGCTGAAGAAAATCTTTAAAAAACCAGTTTATAGTACCTGAGCCCTGGATAAGGGCTCAGGTTTTTATTAAAGCGGGAGGTGCCCATAATAAAAGGTCGAACTAAGAAAAAAATACTCGGTTTTATAATTCTTTCACCCACGGTAGTTGCATTGGGTATTTTTGTATATATTTTTATTGGCTGGACAACCCGTGTTTCTTTTTCAAACTGGAACAGTTTTACAGCCCTATTAAAAGGAGAATACAAATTTGTCGGCTTCAGTAATTATTTGAAGTTATTTTCTGACCCGCGTTTTCAAACTGATCTCTGGAATACACTTTATTTCACCATCTTTTTTATTGGTGGATGTTTGACAATCGGCGTAATCCTGGCTCTACTTATAGACAGAAGTCTTAAAGGCTCGAGGATTTTTCAGAATATCTTTCTTTTTCCAATGGCTGTATCTTTTGTAGTAACAGGAACAGTATGGAGCTGGATTTTTGCTCCCGGTAATTTTCCAAAGAATCCACAGGGCTTAAACCTTTTATTTGGTTTATTTGGCCTGGAAACATTTCAGTGGAAATGGTATACGAGTACTTTTTCTATATTTAATTTTAATGTGGCATTAATTCCAGTTATTATTGCTGCTATCTGGCAACTTTCGGGATACACCATGGCCATGTATCTGGCAGGTTTAAGGGGAATACCAGTACAACTAATAGAAGCTGCAAAGGTTGATGGTGCAACTGACTGGCAGGTCTTATGGAAAATAAAGCTGCCTATATTAAGGCCTATAACATTGAGTGCAATGATCGTGCTTGGACATATGTCTTTGAAGATATTTGCTCTTGTTTACTCGATGACCGGAAGTGGTCCAAACAATGTAACTGACGTACCTGCAATATATATGTTTGAATCAACGTTTAGGTCAAATAAATACGCCACTGGCTCTGCAATAGCAATCATTATGTTAGTTATGGTGGCTGTCATCATGATTCCCTATCTGTACTATGCCCTTAGAAGGGAAGTGGCCCGATGAAATTAAGGAAAAAAATCACTACTTACATATTGCTGGGCATATTTTCAATTTTATTTCTTATGCCCATATATGTTTTGTTATCAACTAGCTTCAAATCCTTTCAGGAAGTTAGTATGCAGAGAATGTGGTTCCTTCCAAAAGATTTTTCACTGAGCGGGATTGTTGAAGCTTTCAATAGACTGAGCCCCAACCTAAAAAACAGCTTTTTTCTTGTAATTCCAGCTGCTCTCATTTCAGCTGTCGTCGGTTCTCTTAATGGTTATATTCTTTCAAAGGTGCAGTTTAAAGGATCTAACATGCTGTTTACTTTAATTCTCTTTGGAATGTTCATTCCATATCAAAGTATATTGTTTCCACTTATAAGTTTTTTGCAGGATATTGGACTGTATGGTTCTTTATGGGGCCTTATAGTAACACATATAATATACGGACTTCCAATAACAACGTTAATATTCAGAAATTATTATGCTGAAGTGCCAAATGAACTTATTGAAGCTGCACATATAGATGGTGCAGGTCTGATCAAGGCATACATTAAAGTACTCCTTCCCATTTCCATCCCTGGTTTTGTTGTGGTTATGATATGGCAATTTACAAACATCTGGAATGAATTCCTTTTTGCTGTAACTGTTACCAACGATCCCTCGATCCAACCAATTACAGTGGCGCTCGTCAATTTAGCTGGAAGTCAGGTTGTACACTGGAATGTACAGATGTCAGGAGCGATTATCGCTGCTCTTCCAACGTTGATAGTTTACATCGTACTTGGAAAGTACTTCTTGAGGGGTTTACTAGCCGGCTCAGTGAAGGCGTAACCCATCATTAAGTCTTAGTTGATCTTCATGGTATAATATAGTTGTTTTAACGAATCAATCGTTGACTCCTCTTTTTTACCAAACACATTACTAACAATTCATATTTTGAATCCAAAGAGAAATTTCAATCAAGGAGGTATGAAAGATGACCACTCCAAAATATATCATTGATATTAATAAAATAGCCCAACTTAGTGATGAAAAGAAAGAAAAGCTCAAAAAGGTAACAAACGAGTATATGTTTAGAGCCAACAATTATTATCTGGGCTTAATTAACTGGGATGATCCTAAAGACCCAATCAGAAGGATAATCATTCCGTCACTGGATGAATTGGATGATTGGGGTGATCTCGATGCATCATCAGAAAGTAAATATACAGTTGCTAAAGGATTAGAGCATAAATATACGGATACAGCATTGTTTTTAGTTTCAAAGGTTTGTGGAAGTATTTGTAGATTCTGTTTTAGGAAAAGGCTGTTCAAAAAGTATTACAGCAGTGAGGTTCTTACAAGAAAGGACTATGAACCAGCATTTGATTATATTCGCAAGCATGACGAAATAACTAATGTACTCCTCACAGGAGGAGATTCACTGATCATTGCTACAGATATGCTTGAATGGATATTAACTGAATTGAGAAAGATCGAACACGTTAAGATAATCAGATTGGGTTCAAAAATGGTGATGTTCAATCCCTTCAGGATTATCAACGATGAAAAATTACTTCAGATAATTAACAAATACAGTACTATCGAAAAGAAGATATATGTGATGGCACATATTAACAGCCACAAAGAAATCACACCTGAATCAATTAAAGCTATTCAGATGTTAAAAGAGGCCGGTGCTGAACTGTGTAACCAGACTCCTTTAATTGCTGGAGTGAACGATAGTGTTGACGCGCTTGTTAAGCTATTTCAAAAACTCTCTTTTATAGGTGTGCCACCCTATTACGTTTTCCAGTGTAGACCCACAAAAGGCAACTTCACATTTTCTGTGCCAATTGAAAAAGGTTATAAACTATTTAGCGAAGCAATATCGAAAGTATCTGGACTTGCAAAAAGAGCAAGATTTGTTATGTCACACGCTACCGGGAAGATTGAAATTGTGGGTTTAAACGAAGAAAACATATTTATGAGATATCATAGAGCTGCAAATCCTGAAAACTACAAGAAGTTCATGATTTTCAATCGGAATCCGGAAGCTAGATGGCTTGATGATTATCTTGTTGAAGCAAAAACATAAATTGCATGATTACAAGAGTCTTATTAACAAAAAAAGGCCACCTGCCGGCCTTTTTTATTATTATCAAAGAATTTTTGCTGATATTCATTATTAAATATCCAATCATGTTATAGAAAGTTTTTCTCTCGAATTCCCGGATTCTCGTTTCTAGTTCTCGTCTTTTATGAATCCTTCTTCGAAGAAGGTAACTGCAAAGGAGTGTAAAGGTGTACATATGACTTTTATCTCGCTTTCTCGGTCTTTCTTGTCTCTTTGGTTTTTCTCGGTTCTCGTTTTCTTAAGAAGTCGGATCTCCGATCTCGGATCTCTGATCCCGTTTTCTAAAAGTTTTACTCATAAATCATTTTTACGGTCATTCCCCCATCTATTACAATGTTGGCACCTGTTATAAAACCAGCTTTTTCTGATGCCAGATAAAGACACATATTTGAAATATCTTCCGATCTTCCCACTCTTCCAGCAGGGTGCTGAAGATGATCTACTTTCCTTAATTCTTCCTGAACTCCTGTTTTATGCTTTGAAACATCAATCCATCCCGGGCTTATTGCGTTTACTCTTACCCAGGGTCCAAGGCTAATTGCAAGGGAATGGGTTAATGCAAGTAAACCGCCCTTAGCAGCTGAATAAGGTTCTGAATTTGGTTCTGACATAAATGCTCTGGTGGAAGCAATATTTATAATCACTCCCTGATTTTTAACATTGTAATCGTCCTTTATTAATTCTTCAATATGCTCATCATGCTCATCGTTTTCCTTTTTCCCTTTAGAAAGGTAAGGGGCGCAATACTTACTCATTATGTAGGGAGCTCTTAGATTAATCGTTAAAGCTTCGTCCCATTCTTTTATCGACCGTGAATAAATATCTCCTGTCCAGCATATAGCAGCATTGTTTATTAAAATGTCTATCGTACCTTCGTTATCAACTATAGTTTGTACCGTATGTTTTATTTCATCTTCTTTTCTTAAATCACAATGTATGAAGCTTACTCTATTCTTTAAAGAATTCTTTAATTCTTTTGCCTTTTCATCATCAATGTCAAGGAAAACAACTCTTGCTGAATTTTCTGAAAATACCTTCACTATTGAACTACCTATTCCTCCGGCACCACCTGTTACTATGACTACTTTATTCTTTACATTCATTAGGAACCTCCTTTAAAAAAACAAACAGAAACCAATTAAAGGTTTTCTGTCAAACGTTTTAATATATATCTTGGCAGATAAGACACCGATTAAATCGGAGTAAATATCTTCTAAATCAGCTACTCCATCTTCATCATAGTAGTCATATACTTCCTTAAATATACCTATACCAAAAGCAAGAATGTCCCCATGGAAACCAAAAAAGTAATTAGAAGTAATACTCAGTGAAAAGCCTATAGAGAAATGGAGATATTTGTCATGTTCGAGACTGTTTGCAAAAAATGTGCTTGAAGGAAAAAGTAAGAAGAAAAGAAGTAGTATTATTGCTACATGATGCATTATCTATCCTCTTTACGTCTAATTCGCCTTTCCTGCTCTCTTTTAATCATGTCTTCTCTTCTATCATAAAGTTTCTTACCCTTTGCAAGTACGATTTTTACTTTGACAATTCCCGAATCGTTGAAGTATATTTTTGTGGGTACTATGGTTAGTCCCTTTTCTCTGACTTTCTGGTAAATCTTTATTAGTTCCTTTTTATGAAGCAACAGCTTCCTTTCTCTCATCGGATCATGATTCCATTGAGCTCCATGACTGTACTGCCCTATGTTAGCGTTTATGAGGTAAAGCTCACCATTTATGAATCTACAGTAAGATTCTACTATCGAAACGGCTCCCTGTCTTAATGATTTTACCTCGGTACCAAGTAATTGTATTCCAGCTTCATAACTCTCCAGAAAATGATACAGATGTCTCGCTTTTTTGTTTTTTGCAATTGTTTTCATATTTATCTCTCCATCATTTTTTACTTCCGTTTTTTTACTGATCTCATTTCATCTCTGAGGACTGCAGCATCTTCATATCTCAATTCGGATGCTGCTCTTAACATTTCTTCTTCGAGTACTGCCAGATATCCTTCTGTATCAAGCGATTCCTTTAGTGCAAGTATCCCGCCAACATATTCATTCTTAGCCTTTTCTTCTTTATCTTTGTCTGAGTATTCTGCAAAAATACTATCATATAATGGTTTTACAATGCTTTCAGGTGTTATATTATGTTCTTTATTGAACATCATCTGCTTTGTTCTTCTTCTATTTGTTTCTCTTATGGCTCTTCTCATCGAACCCGTAATGTGATCTGCGTAAAGGAGAACCTTCCCGTTCACATTTCGTGCTGCTCTTCCAATTGTCTGAACCAGTGTGGTTTCAGACCTTAGAAAACCTTCCCTATCAGCATCCATTATCGCAACAAGCGAAACTTCTGGCAAATCCAGTCCCTCTCTTAGTAAATTAACTCCAACAACCACATCAACAGTACCATCACGCAGTTTTTTCAAGACCTCAACTCGTTCAATGGCCCCAAGTTCCGAGTGAAGATACTCAGATTTTACACCGACTTCATTTAGGTAAGTGCTAAGCATTTCCGCTGATTTTTTTGTCAGTACTGTTGCTATGGCTCTTTCGCCACGACTTTTTATTCTTTTCATTTCATCTATAAAATCATCTACCTGATGGTCAGTAGCTCTTACTTCAACCTTTGGATCAATAAGTCCTGTGGGCCTAATCAACTGTTCCACGACTCTCTCTGAAACTCCAAGTTCGTAATCCGTTGGTGTAGCTGAAACAAATACTATCTGACCTGTTTTTTCAAGAAATTCTTCATAAGTCAACGGTCTGTTATCAAAGGCTGAAGGTATTCTAAAACCATATTCAACAAGGCTTTTCTTTCTTGAATGATCACCCTTGTACATTGCTCTGATCTGTGGAACACCAATATGAGATTCATCAATAAATACGATAAATTCCTCTTTGTTGAAATAATCAAGCAATGTATATGGTGGATCTCCAGGATTTCTGCTATCAAAAAAACGAGAATAGTTTTCTATACCAGAGCAATAACCTAGAGTTGCAAGCATTTCGATATCATACATTGTTCTTTGTCTAAGTCGCTGTGCTTCAAGATATTTTCCCTCTTTCTCGAACTTTCGAACCTGTTCTCCAAGTTCGTGTTCTATCTCTTTTATTGCCTTTGAAATCTTCACTTCTGTAGTGACAAATTCTTTGGCTGGATATATTATTACTTTATCGAATTCTTCTATCTTGTTTCTATTAAGTGGATCTATGCTAACAATGCGTTCTATTTCATCATCAAAAAAATATAAACGTAATCCGTAATCTTCATAGGGTGGATAAATTTCAAAAATATCACCTTTCATATGAAACACCCCACCCACACTGACATTTTCTGAACGTCTGTACTGTATAGAGGAAAGTTTTCTAGCAAGTTCCTGTCGTTTTATTACTTCACCCGTTTCGAGTTCAATATTTAGATTCTGAAAATCTCTTGGATCACCGCTGGCATAGATTGCAGAAACGCTTGCCACGACGATCACATCTTTTCTGGTTAAAACTGATTTCAATGCAGAAACCCTCATTCGGGATAATACATCATTAATCTGAGCATCTTTTTCTATATAAAGATCTTTCGCTGGAATATAAGCTTCAGGTTGATAATAATCATAATAGCTTATGAATAACTCAACCCTGTTTTCAGGAAAAAATTCTTTAAACTCCCTGTATAACTGTGCAACAAGTGTTTTGTTTGGAGATACCACAAGAACAGGTCTTTGAAGTTGTTCAGCCACACTAGCCATGGTAAATGTTTTTCCCGAACCTGTTACGCCTAAAAGCGTCAAAAAGCGTTCTTTATTTTTCAAACCTTTACACAGTTCATCAATAGCTTTAGGCTGGTCTCCCCTTGGAGAATAGGGTGCTTTGAGTTCAAATTTCATTCAGTTCAGTCACCTCAACACCATTATAATGCGACATCACTTTTTTCATATCATACTTGCATAGATCCATAGCTGCCTTTGTAGCAAAACGAATAGATTTGAAGGCCACATTTATTTCATTATCTGTGAATTCTCCTAAAACATAATCTACCATGTTTTCTTGTTCTGAAATGGGTCCTATACCTATCCTAATTCGTGGGAACTGTTTTGTATTAAGTTGATCAATAATAGATTTTACACCGTTGTGGCCGCCATCACTTCCCTGAAATCTTATTCGAATTTTTCCCAACGGTATCCACAGATCATCATAAACAACGTACATATTCTTTATCTTGATGTCATTACAATCTTCAAGAAATTTTCTTATAGCAATACCACTAGCATTCATGAATTTTAGGGGTTTAACCAGAAGAACCTCATTATCATCATAGTTAACTCTGAACATTTCGTATGCTGTTTTTTTCGTTTTTCCCAATAATTCAGCGTGTTTCAAAAATTCTTCAATGAAAAGAAAACCCACGTTATGACGGCTCAGTACATAACGTGGGCCGGGATTACCCAAGCCAACAAATACATTCATTATGTATTATTCCTTTTCTTCTTCTCCTTCAGGTATTTCTTCCTCTTCCTTACCTTTTTCAATGACTTCAGCTTCCATTTCTTCTTCCTCTTCAGCTTCTGCTAATAGTTCTTCCTCTTCTTCTATGGTCATCGATCTCGGTGATTCAACAACATAAACAGCTCTATCTTCATCAATAAGTGGTTTAATTCCTTCAGGCAAATCCAGGTCCTTAACCCTTATAACATCTCCGATTTCTAATTCTTCTACATTTACTTCAATGGTTTCAACAATATCTTTGGGTAGTGTTTGAACGGGAAGATCGGTTATGATTTCCTGTACTATCCCACCATGCTCAATACCTGCTGGCTCTCCAACAAAGGTAAGCGGAATATGGATCTCCATTTTATGACCCTCAGAAGAAATGTAGAAATCAAGATGTATGATGTTATCTGTTATTTTATCCCTCTGGGCGCCTTTTAAAAACCCATGCATCTCATTGCCATCAAGTTTAAGTGTAATAGGCGTTGTCTCAGCAATCCTATTTAGGTGTTTAAGTACATCACTTTTATCAAGCATGATATCCATATTCTCTCGTCCTGGTCCGTAAACTACAGCAGGAATCTTCTCACGTTTGATAAGATTTTTGGCTTTTTCCTTTTTCTCTCGATTCGAAACCGAAAAAACTAAATCCGGCATCTAAATACCTCCTCTATTTAAACAATATACTAACTGACAGATTTTTTCTGATTCTCATCATCGCCTCCCCAATTAGAGGAGCAATGCTGACAACTTCAAATTTCTCAGGCAAACCATCCTGTGGTACCGTATCTGTTACAAATATCTTTTTAATAGGTGATTTTGATAGCATATGTTTAGAATCACCAGACAATATTGCATGTGTTACACACACGAAAATCTTCTTTGCTTTCTTCTTATGCAACATCTTTGAGGCTTCTACCAAAGAATGACCTGTATCAATTATATCATCTATGATTACTACTGTCTTGTCTTTAACGTCACCAATTAGATTTACCATTTCAGCCTCATTATCAGTGGGTCTTCTCTTATCAAGTATTGCCAGTGAAACACCAAGTTTACCCGCAAATTTACTGGCTCTTTTAACTCCCCCTATATCTGGAGATACAACAACAAGATCATCGATATTTATTCCACCCAGCTCTCTCAAATGTTTGGAAAATACCGGGAAACTCAAGAGGTTGTCCATAGGAATGTCAAAAAACCCCTGAATCTGTCCTGCATGAATATCGACTGTAAGAACCCTGCTTGCTCCAGCCACAGTAATCAAGTTAGCCACTAATTTTGCAGAAATGGGATCTCTTCCTCTTGCTTTCCTATCCTGTCTGGCATAACCATAATAAGGCATGATAACAGCAATTGAATTTGCAGAAGCTCTCCTAAACGCATCTATCATCACAAGCAATTCCATTGTTCTTTCATTAACAGGTGGACATGTTGGTTGAATAATGAAAACATCATGTCCTCTAACCGTTTCATCTATTTTAATATTTGTTTCTCCATCCGCAAATTTCTCCACCCTGCACCTTCCAAGATTCAACCCAAGATATTTAGCAATTTTTCTAGATAACTCAACATTCGATGAACCAGCGAAAACTTTCATTTCATTGGTTCTCAAAGGCATTATTTCTCACCTTCTTCCGATTTATCTTTGCGGTAACGTCCTTTCTTAACTACCTGGCGTCCTCTTCCAAGTGCCAGCGAATACGCTTCTACATTTTCAGTAATGGTTGAACCTGCACCCACTACTGAATTTCTACCTATAACTACTGGCGCAACAATTGAACTATTGCTACCAATGAATGAGTTATCTTCAATTACAGTCTTGTGCTTGTTTACTCCATCATAATTACAGGTTATTGTTCCTGCTCCAATATTAACATCTTTCCCAATTTCGGAGTCACCAAGATATGTCAAGTGTTGTGCTTTGCTGCCTTCTCCAAGTTTTGATTTCTTTATCTCAACATAGTTACCAACCTTCACATTCTTTTGTAAATATGCTCCCGGTCTAAGCCTTGAATAAGGTCCAACTTTACTCCCTTTTTCAATTGTCGCTTTATCGACTTCCGATCGAATAATTTCAACTTCGTTATCTATGAAACTTTCATTAATTCTTGTCATAGGTCCTATTAAACATCCGGTTCCAATTTCCGTACATCCTGAAATAAATGTCATCGGTTGAATTATTGAATCTTTACCGATTTTCACATCAGGACCTATATATGTATTTTCAGGATCGATTATTGTAACTCCATTATACATGTGCTTTTCATTTATTCTCTTCTGAGCTATCTTCTGTACTTCAGCCAGCTGCACTCTATTATTAATACCAGAAACCTCTGAATTGTCTCCGATAATCAATGTTGATGCGTTACCTGAAAAATTGAACACATCAGGCAGGTAATATTCACCCTGTTCATTGTTATTATCAACCTGTTTAATCGCTTCAGAGATAAATTCATACTTGAAACCATATATACCTGCATTAACTTCATTTATTCTTTTTGTTTTGCTATCTGCGTCAGCATCTTCAATTATTTTTAATCCTTTTCCAGATTTTAGTATTCTCCCATACCCGGATGGTTCATCCAGTTTCATGGTAAGTACGACAGCATCTTGCTTGTTAAACTCCAGCATGTTTTTCAACTCCATTATTGTCTCTTGTCTTATTAATGGAACATCACCGTTTAAAACAAGAATGTCCTCGTTTTTATCTATTTCTTCCAGTGCAACTAAAACAGCATGACCGGTACCAAGTTGATCTTTCTGCTCTATACTATTAACGCCTTCAGGCAATATTTCTTTCACCAGTTCTGATTTGTAACCTGTTACAACATATATATTGCTATAATCTATTCCAGCATTTCTCAATGATTTCAAAACCCATAAAACCATGGGAACCCCAAGAATATCGTGCATAACCTTAGGTTTCTCAGATTTCATTCTTTTGCCTAAACCAGCAGCAAGAACTATCGCAATCATTTAGTTCACCCCCTTTTCACTGCAACTCTTTAAGTGCTTTCTTCACAATTGCCTGGGTTCCACTAACTCCCTCTTTTGTAACTTTCCTTACAGCCTTTTCAGCACTGTATCTGTCGAATCCAAGCGAAGTCAGAGCATCA
This sequence comes from Thermotogota bacterium, assembly GCA_034660555.1. Lineage (GTDB taxonomy): Bacteria > Thermotogota > Thermotogae > Petrotogales > Kosmotogaceae > JASMTM01. Next base: position 44,602 of record JAYEJL010000059.1, on the reverse strand, counting down.
ACGGCATCATTATCAGTACCAACTGCAACAGTAAAACCTGAAATATCTTCAATGGAATCACTAAGTTCGGCTATGAGTCTTTCTGCGGTTTTTTTACCGAGTCCTGGCAAATTTGAAAGCCCCATCACGTTTCTGGTTGCAATGTAGTTTCTAATTTCAGTATAATGGGCACCACCTAGTATTTTCAGTGCCATCTTTGGTCCTACTTTGTTAACTCCTATCAGTATTTTAAAAAGTTCCATTTCGTCTCGCTCATAAAAGGCAAACATTTCTGGCGCTTTATCCTGAGGAAAAGATAGAAATGTTGAAAGTTTTATTTCCTGCCCAACAGAGATTTTTTGCAGCGTCCAGGGGGTACAGAATGCGCTAATAAAAAAGCTCCCCGCTTTTATTAAAAGAGTATTCTCAGTTTTTTCAGCAATTTTTCCTTCTATAGCCTCAATCATAATTATCCGTTCCTCCACTTATATAATATCTCAATGCACTAACCAAATAAAGAGAGCCCGTGCATATTATTACATCATCTTTATTTGAACTCTCAATAAGATAATCAAGTGCAGATTTATAATTATCTATATAAGCAACGTCTTTTTTAGCACTTTTCCATTCTTTAAATATTTTTTCAGGGGAAACATTCCTATGGCTAGGTACTCTGGTGACAACAACATTTTCAACAGCTGGTGAAATATAACGTGCAGTGGTTTTGTGATCTTTGTCATCAAGTCCACCATATAAAAGGAAAATGTTTTTGTTTCCAAAATACGTTTCGAGATTGCTTCTAAAACGAACTGCTCCATCTGGATTATGCGCACCATCAAGTATAATCATTCTATCTGAATAATTAAAAACTTCAAAACGGCCAGGCCACCTAACCATTTCTAATGCTCTTCTCAATTTCTCTTCATTCACCAAAAAACCTAGTTCCCTTGCACTCAATTCAAATGCTTTTATGGCTATCGCTGCATTTTTGAACTGTTGTTCACCATTCAATGCCAGGTTTATTTTATTATAGACTTTATCACCATGATAATTGAATTCGTTCTTGTTTAATCCCATTTTTGTATTACTGAAATTAAAATCTTTCCAAAATGTCCAGAAAGAAGACTTTGTTTCAGCGCATTTTTCTTCGATTATCTTCCTTATACACGGTCTGGTAACACCATTAACAAGGGGTCTTCCGTATTTAATTATCTGAGATTTTTCTGTGGCTATTTTTTCTTCTGAAGAACCCAATATTCTGGTATGGTCAAGGCTAACACCTGTTATTACCGAAACTAAAGGTTTTTCAAGAATATTACTCGCATCAAATCTACCTCCAAGTCCAACTTCAATGACTGAAATATCAACTTTCTGAGCTTTGAAGATGCTGAATGCCAAAGCAGTAACAACTTCAAAATAACTTGGAGCGCATTCAATTCCCTGAGAATCCATTTCTTTAAGTACCGGGATTATTTGTTCAAGAGTATCTACAACCAGTTCTTTCGACACAAATTTATTGTTTATCTGTATTCTTTCTCTGAAATCAACTATGTGAGGTGAAATATTCAATCCAGTGTTAAAACCATGTTCTCTGAACAAGTGACTCAACATAGCAGCAACGCTACCCTTTCCATTAGTACCGGTAATATGTATTATTGGATAGTTATTCTGCGGGTTATCGAGGCGATTAAGAAGTTCTATTATACGATCAAGCCCGTACTTGATTTTTCCGTACGGACGTGAATTATATAAATAATCTAATGCTTCATCATAATTCATTTTAGATCTTCAATTAATCTTTCCAATTTTTCCTTGGTAGTGGTCGCGTCCTGCAATTTTTCCTTTGTTTCTTCAATGATCTCTTCAGGAGCGTTTTTCAGAAACTGCTCATTGGAAAGTTTTTTCCTGAAACGTTCTACTTCTTTCACACTCTTATTTAACTTTTTTTCCAACCTTTTTATCTCGTTTTGAACATCTATCTCAACAAGTTTTACATAGATAGTATATTTCTCTTCAGCATATGCTGTTACACTATTTGACAGCTTATTCTGCTGAAATTCCATAACTTCACAATTTGCTAGCGTTTCTATAAGAAATTTCGTCTCGTTATCAGGATTTGAACCAGTAAAATAGGCCTGCACCTTGCTTGTTGGTGGTATATTCAAATCAGCTTTCACATTCCTAATACCTCTTACCTTATCCATTAACAGCGAATACTTCTCTTCAGCATCTTCATCCAAGAGTTCCTTTTTCAGTTCAGGCCAGCTACTTGCAATAATCTCCCCATCTTCTACATCTAGCTTCTGCCAGAGTTCTTCCGTAATAAATGGCATAAAAGGATGAAGCAATCTAAACGAGCTATCCAGTACTGAAATAAGTACATTCTGTACAATGGTTCTTTCATCGCTGTTCAACCTAGGTTTTACACTTTCTATATACCAGTCACAAAATTCACTCCAAAAGAAGTTGTATATTGATTTGGCAGCTATATTAAAATCATAACTATCAATAGCATTGGAAACAATGCTTTGCGTTTTCTGAAGTCTTGATAATATCCATTTGTCTTCAAGTTTCAAATCTCCTTCTGAAAGTTTAGTTCCATCATAATCTTCGATATTCATAAGGACAAATCTTGTCGCATTCCAGATTTTGTTGGCGAATTTATGATAGGCATCAATGAAACGTGTATCAAGCTTGATATCTTTACCCTGAGCTGCAAGTATTGCAAGGGTGAATCTCATAGGATCAGCCCCATATTCTTCAATGACCTCAAGCGGATCTATCCCGTTACCAAGAGATTTTGACATTTTACGCCCTTTTCGATCCCTTATCAATTGATGAATATATACATCAGAAAATGGTTTATCCTCTTTGAAATGATAGCCAGCCATGATCATCCTTGCCACCCAAAAAAATATAATATCAAATGCGGTAACAAGCACGGATGTTGGGTAATATTTTTCAAGATCAGCATTTTCATCCGGCCAGCCAAGGGTAGTAAATGGCCATAATTGGGAGCTAAACCATGTATCAAGGACATCCTCATCCTGCTTCAAATTCTTAGATTGGCAGTCGGGACATTCTTCAGGCGTTTCCTCTTCAACTATTATTTTTCCGCAATCTTGACAGTACCATACAGGAATTCTGTGGCCCCACCATAATTGTCTCGAAATACACCAGTCTCTTATTTCATCCAACCAATGGATGTAGACTTTTTCCCAGCGTTCAGGATGAAAAACCACCTCTCCGCTCTGAACTGCAAGTTTAGCTCTCTCTGCGAGTGGCTTCATTTTCACATACCACTGGTCAGAAAGTGAAGGTTCAACAATTGTGCCACATCTGTAGCATTTTCCGACAGAGTGTTGCATGGTTTCAATTTTTTCAAGATAGCCTTTTTCTTCTAAATCATTTACTACAGCCTCTCTTGCTTTATAACGATCCAGTCCCGCATATTTTCCACCATTTTCATTTATTTTTGCATTCTCATCTATAACCTCGATCAGTTCAAGATCATTTCGGAGCCCTATTTGAAAATCATTGGGATCATGAGCAGGTGTGACCTTTAAACAACCGGTACCAAACTCAGGATCTACATAGGGATCACCGATTATCTTCAATTTTCTATTCATTAAGGGCAATATTACTTCTTTACCAATAATATGCTTGAAACGATCATCTCCAGGATGAACGGCCACAGCTGTATCAGCCAGCATGGTTTCCGGTCTGGTTGTTGCTATGGTTATATACTTGTCACTATCTGAAAAATAATATTTAATGTAGTAAAATTTACCTTCAAGTTCTTCGTGTTCCACTTCTTCGTCCGAAAGTACAGTGCCGCATCGGGGACACCAGTTAATTATGTATTTTCCTCGATATATATATCCTTCTTTGTAAAGCGAAACGAACGCTTTTCGTACTGCTTTATTCAGGTTTTCATCGAGAGTGAAATGCTCACGTGACCAATCGCAGGAAGCTCCTATGGCTTTTATTTGCTCTACGATTCTCTTTCTATATTCACCTGCCCAATCCCAAACTTTTTTCAGAAATTCTTCACGCCCCATGTCCTTTCTATGTATTCCTTCTTCAGCAAGTTTTTTCTCCACAGTATTTTGTGTGGCTATTCCTGCATGGTCTTCTCCAGGAATCCAGAGGGTATTATATCCCCGCATCCTCTTATATCTGATTAATATATCCTGCAGTGTAATATTCAATGCATGACCCATATGAAGTTGTGCAGTTATGTTAGGTGGAGGAATAACAATAGTATAAGGCTCTCCTTCACCAGAAGGTTTAAAATGGCCCTTTTCTTCCCAAATTTTATACCATTTTTTCTCTAAATTCCTAGGATCGTATCTTGTTCCAATCTTGTCCATATTTACCCTCCCAAAGCTTTGAAAAATTATAACACGTGATCAATCCTATCGCTTAAAGGAATTATGAAATGTAGAGCAAATTATTTCGTAATAAAAAAGGGGCATTTAGCCCCAATCGGAAAACTCTTTTTAATTATTATACTAATCTAGATCTTCTTCTGTTTCCTGTTCTGTTACCTGCGCCTCCTTTGGCGCTTCGGTTTTTTCACTTTCTCTCTGTTCTTTCTTATCTGCAGCGACTTTGAAAGAAATACCTGTTCTCATTTCCTCCCCAATAGCAATCTCAACAAAACCAGGTACCATACTTATTGAAGTGCATCTTTCATCTAAGAATCTTGAGGCAATCGCAACAGCCTTTACAGCCTGATTTACTGCTCCGGCACCTATAGCCTGCAGTTCAACCTGGTTGCTTTTTGAAAGAACCCCCGCTATAGCACCAGCAACTTTGTTTGGATTTGATTTAGAACTGACCTTTAAAACTTCCATTTAGACTGCCTCCTTAAGCTGAAGTTAGGTTGAGAATATTTTACCATAATAAATGCTGGCTTTCCAAAAACATTACAATTTTCTTTTCATTATTAAAACTCGAACTCAAAGTTCCAGAACTTCAGATTTAACTTTTGCAATAGAATCAAGAATTTCTTGAGGAGTAATCAGTGAGCCATCAACCTTATTTAACTTTTCAAGTTTCGTTTTGTTTCTATCTAATCTGGACACTTCATAAACAATCTGACCTAAATTCATTTCAGCTACTATTACCGCACTAACTTTTTTCAACAATTGCCGTATTCTTGTTGTGGGAAGAGGCCAAAGTGTTATTGGCTTAAAAAGGCCTACATTAATTCTATCCTCTCGAGCCAATTTCACTGCTTTCAAAGCGCTTCGAGCTGCAGAACCATATGCTATAACTAGTATTTCTGCATCTTCAGTCATATATTCATCATAAATACCTATTTGATCGGCATGAAGCTTTATTTTATTATCAAGCCTTCTTAATAACCTATCAACATCCTTTGGAGTACCAACAGGGAAACCAGATTCATCATGAGCGAGACCTGAAACATGAAACTTCGTTTTCCCCATTTTCATCAATGGTGCTGCCAGCATACTGTCATCTTCTTTAAAAGGATGAAATATTTCGTCTTCTTCCAATTCTGACTCAGAAACTCTAGGTATCAGTTTCAATTTCTCTTCATCAAGTATACTAATGCTCTCTCTCATATGCCCCAGAATCTCGTCCATTAGAAAAATAACAGGTGTTCTGTAGTGTTCTGCATAATTAAAAGCTGTGATTATATATTTGAAAACTTCCTCCACGGTTGAAGGATAAAGAACAATTATTGGATGATCACCATGTGTCCCCCAGCGAGCCTGCATTATATCACCCTGTGCAGTCTTGGTAGGCATACCCGTTGAGGGTCCACCTCTCTGCACATTCACAATAACTGTGGGTATCTCAGTCATTGAAGCGTAACCAATTGCTTCCTGCATTAAGCTGAAACCAGGTCCGCTTGTCGCTGTCATTGCTTTTTCTCCAGCAAGTGAGGCACCTATTGCTGCGGCTATACTGGCAATTTCATCTTCCATCTGAATAAAAGTACCACCCTTTTTAGGCAGCTCTCTGGACATTGCTTCCGCTATTTCTGTGGCAGGCGTAATTGGGTATCCAGAAAAAAATCTACAGCCTGCTTTGATCGCACCAAGGGCACAGGCTTCATCGCCCTGTAAAAGCGCAAATTTAGACATTTTCTTTCACCTCAATTTCCTGTATATCAATGGCAAAATCAGGACATGCTCTTTCACACATTAAACAACCAATACACGTTTTGTGATCGGTAACTTCAGGTTTACCATCTTCATCCTCTATAATAGTTCCTGTAGGGCAAATCCAGGAACAAATTCCACATTTTTTACAGTACCCTCTGTTAATGTAAACATGGAAATTTCCCTTTTTAGGCATTATAATCCTCCTCAGGTTATTATTGAGAGAAATACTCCTGCAGCTATAGCTGAACCTATTACACCAGCGACGTTAGGGCCCATAGCATGCATAAGTATAAAATTTGAAGGATCTTCTTCACTGGCTACTCGTTGAGCAACTCTCGCTGAGTCTGGTACTGCTGACACACCAGCTGCTCCTATTAGTGGATTTATTTTATTCTTTGAGAAAAAATTCATAATTTTTGCAAAGATCACTCCTGAAGCTGTAGCAATAATAAATGCTCCTGCACCCAGACCAATGATTTTCAAACTCTCAACACTCAAAAATACTTTGCCATTTGCGCTAGCTCCAACAGATAAACACAATAAAATTATAACAGGATCAGCGATATATTTCGATGCTGCTTCTGCAAGTCGTTTAGTCTTTCCATTTTCTTTCAAAAAGTTTCCAAGCATTAGCATCCCTATAAGAGGAAGTGCTCTGGGTACCATAAGACCAATAATTATTGTAGAAGCAACGGGGAAAACGATTTTCTCTAGCTTTGAAACATGTCTTTGCTGTAATCCCATTCTTATACGTCTTTCTTTTTTGGTGGTTAATAGTTTCATAACAGGTGGCTGTAAAACAGGAATAAGAGCAATATAAGAATAAGCTGCAATTGCAATAATAGCCAGATAAGGTGAATTGAACTGCGTGGATAAATAAATTGAAGTAGGTCCATCTGCACCTCCAATTATAGCAATAGATGCAGCATCAGGAAACTCAAAACCCATGTTTCTTGCTACTATAAAGGTAACAAATATCCCGGTTTGTGCAGCTGCTCCCAAAAAAAGAGTCTTTGGCTTTGCCAATAAGAAAGAAAAATCTGTCAGTGCACCAATTTGCAGAAAAATTAATGGAGGATATATTCCAAGGTATAAACCTTGCTGTATAAACCATATAAGTCCCACATTTGGTTCAAAAAGACCTGTGACCTCAGGCGGTATGTTAGCGATTACCATCCCAAAAGCAATTGGAATCAATAATAGAGGTTCTGCATCCTTTACTATGGCTATATAAAACAATATCCCAGCAATAACAAACATTACAAGATTTTCCCAGCTTAGCATTGCAAAACCAGTAGTATTAAGGAACCCAAAAAACATTTGAGACATCTCTTTACCCCCAAAAAAATAAAGCCGCGACCCTTCATTAGAGCCGCGGCTTAGTCTCTATTTATTTCTTCATTTCTTTCACAGCTGATTGCGCTGCAGCCAATCTTGCTACTGGAACCCTGTAAGGAGAACAGCTCACATAATTCAATCCAGTTTTATGACAGAATTCTATTGATGAAGGATCTCCTCCATGTTCGCCACATATACCAACCTTAAGATCTGACCTTGTTTTTCTTCCTTTATCAGTACCCATCTTTACAAGCTGACCTACACCAGTTTGGTCTAGCTGCTGGAAGGGGTCTACTTCCAGTATATCTTTTGCCATGTATTCACCTATATATTTTCCGTAATCATCGCGGCTAAAACCAAATGTTAGCTGGGTTAAGTCATTAGTTCCAAAACTAAAGAATTCTGCTTCTTCCGCTATTTCGTCAGCTGTCAAACAGGCTCTCGGAATCTCAATCATGGTTCCCACTTTGTACTTAAGATCCACACCTTCTTTTTTGATCAGCTCATCTGCTGTTTTGACCACTACATCTTTTACATATTTCAGTTCGTTGATATGTCCAACTAGAGGAATCATAATTTCCGGTGTAACTGTTTTGCCTTCGTCTTTCAACACTTCAATTGCTGCTCCAATAATAGCTTTGGTTTGCATCTCAGCAATTTCAGGATAAGAAACAGTCAATCTACATCCTCTATGACCCATCATCGGGTTGAATTCATGTAGCTCTTCTATGGTTTCTTTTAATTGCTCGTACGTAACTTCCATATCCCTGGCGAGTTTCCTAATTTCGTTCTCTTCTTTGGGTAAGAATTCATGCAATGGAGGATCAAGAAATCTAATCGTCACCGGGTAACCTTCCATCGCTTTGAACAATCCTACAAAATCCTCTTTCTGCATAGGTAGAAGCTTATCCAGTGCTTTTCTTCTCTGTTCTTCGGAATTTGAAAGAATCATCTGTCTAACCGCTGGTATTCTTTCTTCATCAAAGAACATGTGCTCTGTTCGACATAGTCCGATTCCTTCTGCACCAAATCTTTTCGCTGTTTCTGCATCTTTTCGTGTATCTGCATTTGCCCTAACTCCAAGTTTACGAATTTCATCAGCCCATTCCAAGACTCTCGCGAGAGGACCTTCAAGCCCTTGAGGCATTACAGCTTCAAGTTTGCCTTCAAAGACTTCTCCTGTTGTACCATCAAGACTGAACCATGTACCTTTTTCATATTTTTGACCATTTATCGAAACAAAGCCTTCTTTCTCGTTTAACTCAGCAGCGTCACAACCAACTATACATGGTTTTCCCATTCCTCTAGCCACAACCGCTGCATGTGAGGTTTTTCCACCTGTAGATGTAAGGATGCCCTCTGAAGCTGCCATACCGGCAATATCTTCAGGCGATGTCTCAGGTCTGACAAGTATTACCTTTTTCTTCTCTTCTTTTACCACTTTTTCTGCTTCCGCAGGATCAAAAACAATTATTCCCGAAGCAGCCCCCGGTGATGCAGCTATACCTTTGGCCAGTAGATTAGCTTTTTCCCTTGTCTCTGCTTCAAAATAAGGATGCAAGAGTGTTTCAACATGATCTGTGGAAACATTCATTACAGCGTCTTCTTTTGAAATTAAACCGTCATCAACCATATCAGAAGCTATTTTAACTGCTGCATAGGGAGTTCTCTTGCCATTTCTTGTTTGCAAAAGATACAAACTTCTGTTCTCTATTGTGAATTCAACATCCTGCATATCTTTGTATCTTTCCTCAAGTTTCTCAAACACATCGACAAGTTGTTTATAAATATCCGGCATGTTTTCTTCAAGATATTCAAGAGATTTTGGTGTCCTTATACCAGCAACAACATCTTCTCCCTGAGCATTTGGAAGATACTCACCGTAATAACTTCTTTCACCAGTATTGGGATCTCTGGTAAATGCTACGCCCGTTCCACTTTCTTCTCCGGTGTTACCAAATACCATAGTCATTACATTCACAGCAGTCCCAAAAACCTCATCTTCGCTGATATCGTTAAGTTCCCTATATTTAATTGCTCTTTTATTCATCCAGCTACCAAAGACCGCATCAATTGCATCCCATAACTGCTCCCAGGGGTCCTGAGGGAACTTTTTGCCTGCTTCCTTGTATACACTCTTATATCTGTTGATCAATTCCTGTAAATCCGAAGCATCAAGTTCTGTATCCAGTTCTACACCTTTTTCCTTTTTTAGATTTCTGAGCTCTCTCTCGAACTTGGCATGTTCTATTCCAAGTGCGATGTCCCCAAACATCTGAATAAATCTTCTGTAAGCATCATAAGCGAATCTAGGATTGTTCGTTGCCTTCGCCATTCCTTCAACACTGTCGTCATTTAAACCAAGATTCAGTATTGTGTCCATCATGCCGGGCATAGAAACCTTTGCTCCTGACCTAACTGAAACCAGTAATGGATTTTCAGTTGAACCAAGTTTTTTTCCTGTGGATTCCTCGAGTCTTCTAACTGATTTCTCAACTTCCTCATTTAAACTACTCGGATACTGTTTTTCATGTTCGTTATAGTATTTACATACTTCTGCAGAAATTGTAAAACCAGGAGGAACAGGAAGCCCTAATCTAACCATTTCTGCTAGATTAGCTCCTTTACCTCCAAGAATGTCTTTCATTGAAGCATTTCCTTCAGCTTTTCCATCTCCAAAATAATATACGTATTTAGCCATATCTGAACCTCCTTTAGAATATTCATATTCGAAAAAAATTATACCACAGCCTTATTGACTGCTAAATTAGCATTAAGTAAAGAGTTTAGCATTTTTTTAAACTGTCACTTCTCCTTAACAAGTTTAATGGACCTTATTTCGGATGTAAATGCCCTAAACGCAATTCGTTGTTGAAAAGTTATCATTTAATCGTTAAAATCCAATTGTAAGGATAACAAAATAATCGGAGGTGTTTTATGAAAGAACATATTAAGCAACTATCTAAAGAAGTTGAATTCATTGATCTCAAGGTCGTTGATATAAGTGGAAGAGTAAGACATATTTTACTTCCCGGTAACAGATTGAACGATGAGCTTTTTGAAGAAGGTATTGGATTTGATGCTTCTAATTATGGCTATGCAACTGTCGAAGACAGTGATATGATTGCTGTTCCGGATGAAGAAACTGCCTTCATTGATCCTTTCTACGAATCAAAAACACTTTCGTTTTTCTGCAATGTATACAGGACCTCAGATGGCAAACTATATGAACAATATCCAAGGAATGTGCTGATAAACACGTTGAAAGGACTAAAATCAATTGGCGCTAAAGGCGCATCACTTGCTCCAGAACTTGAATTTCACATATTTGACGCAGTGAGTTATTCAGTAGGAGTCAATAAGGTTTCATATGAGATAGAGGCAAAAGAAGGTTACTGGAATAGTGAAGAACTTTCAAAAAATATGATCGTTGAAAAGAAAACCGGTTACCATAGATCGCCACCTGCAGATTACTTTGCAGGTTTTAGAAATGAAGCTGTAAAACATCTAATTGAACTGGGTATTCCAGTCAAGTATCATCATCACGAAGTGAGTTCAGCACAACATGAAATAGAACTATACTTCCAGGATGCACTGAAAGCTGCTGATTCAATTATCATCATTAAGTATTTGCTTCACAATCTCGCCTACAAGTATGGGATAAGGATAACATTTATGCCCAAACCGCTTTATGGTGAAGCTGGAAATGGTATGCATATACATCAATTCCTTTATGACGAAGACAAAAATCTTTTCTCCGGTGACTCGTACAGTGGTTTAAGTGAAATGGCATTGAATTACGTGGCAGGGATTTTGCAGCATTCACTGAGTGGTTCTTTGCTGGCTTTCACAAATCCCACTACAAATTCATATAGAAGACTTGTACCTGGATTCGAAGCACCAATTTGCGCAGCCTTTGCCAGGGGTAACAGAAGCGCAGCAATAAGAATACCAGGTTATGTAAAAAAAGCTGAAAAGGTCAGAGTAGAATTTAGAACAATTGATGCTTCTTGTAATCCATATTATGGCATTTCAGCAATGTTACTTGCTGGAATTGATGGAATTAAGAGAAACCTTGATCCAAGAAAGCTCAATTTTGGACCCTTAGAGAGTAATATCTATGAAATGACAGACCAAGAAAGAGCACAAATACAGTATTTCCCAACAAATTTATCAACTGTATTAAATGGGCTGAAAAGCAATAAAGACTTTTTGAGCAGTGCTTTTGATGATAGATTAATCGAAAACTGGTTTAACAAGAAATATGAAGAAGCAAATTATATTATGAATATTACATCCCCCGCGGAATATCAATTATATTTTGATCTGTAGTGCTCAATTTGCAAGTTTTCCAGATTTAGTGAGCTTTCCAAGAAAACTAATTTGTACGATGAGTACAACTGCGAAAAGTATGAAAACAAGGATTCCCAGGCTTTTTAGATTTGACCACATGTCAAGGAATAATCCTCCAAGTAATGGTCCAAATCCAAAGATGACACCTACCATTGCTTCGTGGAATCCTCCTTGTTTTCCGTGCTCTTTTTTTGCTGTATGCAAACCATAAAATATTGCAAAGGTGTAAGGAACAGCATAACTCGCGCCTGCAAACAATGAAATAATCAAGAATAAAAACGCTGATGGCTGTAAAAATAGAATAATTCCCGTTAATGGAAATACAGATAGAAATAGGAAGGATATTTTCGGTTTACCAATCCAGATATTGATAATTGAAAGTAATACGAAAGTCAAAACAACACCTAGATTTGCTCCCACCACTAGAAAACCTGTCCTTTCAAGAGCTAAATTATGTAGAGAAATGAGTTTAGGAAAAAGTGTGATTACCGCTGTGTAAATAAGTCCTTCAAGTACAAAGGATATTCTGTATGTTTTTCTGTAAAGCTTACCCTTATTTATATCGTAAGATAACGATTTTCCAAATAGTTTTTTTGAGAATGGTCCAGGTATTTTTTCGCCATACTTTCCAATATGTTTCCAAATACTCAGCACACTAAATATACAAAGAAATATTCCAAAGGAAAAAACTACGTAGGGAACATTTTGGATCAAATAAGGGCCAAAAGCTAATCCAATAACATTACCGGTACTCCAGGAAATAATAAATCTCGTGGTTATGGCAGTGGGATTTATCCCCTGTACTTCTTCCTTACTCGAAAGAAGGCCTTCAAGAGATGGGAAAAATATACCAAAAAAGAGATTCATGCCCATAGAAAAAACAAAAAGATGCCAGACTTCTGACCAGTAAAACCCCATTATCATAAAAACTGAAAAATATAACATATCATACATCAACATTTTTTTATGACCTATACGATCACCCAGATGTCCAAGCGTTAATGTAGCAAAAATATATATCAGAGAGCCCAGAAAGTTTATTAATCCTATTACTGTATAGGAGAGATCCCAGCTCGCAGCTTTTGTATTTATTGATGATAAGAGCATGTGTAAAAGCACCGAAAACAGCAAAGCAAATATATGAAACCTATGTAAATAACCCTTCAAATTATTATTACCCCCAAAAAAATCCAGTAAAAACCGGGAGCCAAAAGACTCCCGGTTAATCTTTTCAAAAAAACAATTTCATTGTGACTGCGCTTCTATTTCTCTTTTAATTTCCTGCTCAGCCCAGGCAAGACCTTCTTTTACAGTTCTCTTCTGATTCAGTACGTCTCCAACCATTTGACCGATAATATATCTTACTTCGTTCCATACTCCAACATTGGGATCCACTGAACCATATTCTATCTGGCTTATTGGAACTTCTGCGTTGGGGTTCTGTTTGATGTATTCTTTCCACTGTGGCGCTTCAAGGGCTGTTTTAACAGCTGGCATGTATCCAGTCTGTACAGACCAGAAAGCTTGAATTTCAGGGCTAAGTAGGAATTTCATGAATTTCCAGGCAGCTTGCTTTTGCTCTTCAGAAATGTTTGAGAACATAATCAAATCTGTTCCTGCAAATGGAGGTGCCTGTACTTCCCATTTTGGGACAGGGGCCCAGGCCCATCCATGTTTACCAACACATGCTCTTTCAACATAAGGTTTACTAGCAATCGTTTCAATAAACATAGCGATTTTTTCATCACCAAATATTCCATCAAGATATCCACCCTGGGTGTATGCAATTTTATATTCGTGAATCATATCATACATAAATTGAAGTGCTTCTTCAGCTTCAGGTGAATTGATTGTAATATTGAAACTTCCATCGGGATTGATTTCTAGAATCTTTCCTTTATTGGCTCTTAGGAGCACTACGAACTGGTCTATTGTTGTTCTGAAACCCATTCCATATTGATCGATTTCTCCATCTCCATCAAAATCTTCTGTAAGCATCATAGCATCAAAGAACAATTCTTCCATGTCTTCAGGGGCGGATAATCCATATTCGTTAAATGCATCTGTATTGTAGTAAAGCACATAGGTACTTTTATTGAATGGAACTGCGTAAGTTGTATTACCCCAAGTGATCATTTCCTTGAATGGTTTCCATATAGCATCCCATTCTTCCTCGGTGAAGCCAATTTCGGAATCGTTTATAAATGAATCAAGTTCCTGCACTACACCTCTTGGTATTAGTTTTGCTGTCCAGTTCCCATAGGCTTGAGAAAGCGCGGGCAGTGTACCTGCTTCAGCACTTGCAAGGAGCTTTTGCTGTAATGCACCGTAGTTACCAACGTAAATGGGCTCTACTGTAATATCAGGGTTACTTTCATTAAAGAACTCCACAATCTCATTCAGGGCTTCACCATGTCCACCACCCATGGCATGCCAGAATTCAATGTTTATCTTTTCAGCAAAGCTGAAAGAAGATAAAACAAAAACCAATACAAGTAAAACAAAAAGTTTCTTCATTACCATACCTCCCTTATAGAAAATTGAAGCAATTTCCCACAAGTTAATTATAGCATTATACCTCTTTTCTTCAAAAAAGAAATAATCGAGTTTATTAACACATCTGGAGACGAATTATTAACAAATATTTTATCGCACTGATTCTTGAAATTATCCAGATGTTTCTGAACTCTCAATATATTTTTCGTTTTCTCTTTTGATATTCCTTTTTCAATCATTCTTTCCACTGCAAGTTCTTCAGGGCAATCTATCCAGATAATACAATTGCACAGCTCCGACAATCCAACATCAAAAAGTAATGCACCATCAATTAAATGATCACTTTCATTATAAAAAGTGATCCGCTTTTTTACTTCTTCAAATATTTTTGGATGAACCAGAGTGTTCAATTGCTTAAGCTTCTCTTGACTTGAAAATACAATATCTCCTAGCTTTTTTCTGTCAACTTTTCCACTTTTATTAACAACATCTTTACCAAAATTATCCATCAATAATTTTGCAGGTATATCACGCAAGATTTTATGACCAATTTTGTCAAGCTCATGTAATATAAATCCTTTATTTGAAAGTGCTCTTGATATCATGGTCTTTCCAGAACCGACCTTTCCAGTTAGACCTATTACATTCATACCAGTTTTGTTCCTTCTTGTAGAACCTTTCTAATTTCATTGGCAAACTCGTTTGAACCAGCAGTTACTTCTTTAACTTCGTCTGGAGAAAGGACCGCAACGTCTGCTTCCAGTTCTTCGATATCATTTAGCTCGTTAATAACGTCTTTTGTATCCTCAGTAATAATAGCAAAAAAGGGAATCTCTTCGCCTTCCAGTACGTAGAGTTCTGAACCCGGATATCTTTTTACCATATCTATTACATTACTTATCATAAAAGATACCTCCGCTTTGCTTTAACAATTTTTTCATTGATATCCTCTTCCTCTTTGCCCATTAGTAATCTAGTGATCTTCTTCCCCAATTCTACACCAGGCTGGTTGTAGGGATCAATATTCAACAATTTTCCCATAACAGCTGTAAGCAATTCGTAAAATACAATTAAATCTCCTATTGATGATTCATTTATTTTATCAAAAATAACAGTCATATTCTGGACCCCATTGTTTGTAAGTGCCGCCGCTGTTCCTTCCAATTCTCTTATTATCAAGTTCGAAAAATCATTACCACTTAAATATTGCAGCTCATCAGGAATATTTTCATAGACTGGTAGCTTTATTTCATTGCTGAATTCATTGACCTTAATAAAGGTAATTATCTTATCATTTGGACCCTCATTGTAGAGCTGAATTTGTGAATGCTGATCAATTGCACCCAGTGCTTTAACTGGCGTTTGACCAATATTAACTTCTCGACCATCCAGATCATAACGCTTACCCAATGATTCAGCCCACAACTGCCTGTACCAATCCGCAAAATCATACAACCTTTTTGAATAAGGCATCATAACAGAAATATTCTTATTTTGTTTTATTGATTTGTGAAATATTAAGGCAGCAACCACCAGCGGGTTTTCTTCAGGTTTTTCACAATTGATATATTTTCTAACTGCCTTTTTGGCACCTTCATACAAATCCTCAATGTTTATGCCTTCAGCCATCGCAGAAAGTAAACCTACCTGGGTCAACACACTGAATCTCCCCCCAACATCGTGTGGAATATTCAGTGTTCTTATACCTTCTTTGTCAGCAATTTCTCTTAAGACACCTTTTTTTGAATCTGTTGTAAAAAGAAAATGCTCTTTAGGAGGAATTCCTTGATTCTCAAGCAACTGTCTTATTACCAGATAGTTAGCCATTGTTTCTACCGTTGTTCCTGATTTAGAAATCACATTGAACAATGTATTTTTAAAATTAATTTTATCAATTATAACTTTAAAAGATTCAGGATCCACATTATCAAGCACTAAAACTCGCGCTTTTCCTTCCCTCTGATTATTTGATAGATCATTCCAGGAGAAACCTTTCAAAGCGCTATGCAAAGCCCGATTGCCCAGAGCAGAACCTCCTATACCAATCACGACAATGGAATCAAATTTCTGAACCCATTTTTCTAGACTTTTTACTTCATTAAGTGATTCGTCTGTTTTAAGAATACGTAGAAATCCAGGAACTGATTCTTCTATATAATTTAAACTATGAGTTACTGTACTAGCATCAGTCAATAATTCACTAACTGTGAAACCTGTACCCAAATTTTCTTTAAAACAGTTGGAAAAATCGAACTTCAGCACATGTTCACCCCTAGTATTCAATAATTGTCCTTACTTCATAGTCCTTGAGTTTCTTTTTTGGTTCAAGGAAGGTTAGTTCAATCAATGATAAGATCGCAGAAACTTTTCCACCGGCTTTTTCAACCATTTTACATATGGCTTCCATAGTTCCTCCAGTAGCAAGTACATCATCAACAATTAGAACTTTCTCACCTTTTAGCACAGCATCGGTATGCATCTCCAATTTTGCTTTTCCATATTCCAAGGTATATTCAACAGAATGTTTTTCATAAGGAAGCTTTCCTGGCTTGCGAACTGGAACGAACCCCTTACCAAAATGGAGTGCAATGGGTGCTGCAAAAATGAAACCTCTCGCTTCCGGAGCCAACACAACATCGAAGTCAAGGTCATCCACTTTTTCATTCAAAATCCTTAAGCATTCTTTAAAACTTTCAGGATTTTTTAACATTGGAGTGACATCTTTGAAAATTACACCAGTTTCTGGGAAATCCGGTATGTCTCTAACATAGTCCCTTAAATTCATATCATTTCCTCCTTGAAAACAGATGCTGTAACATCGGTTATTTTAACACAATGCGACTGCCATTTCTCAAATTTAATGCTATAATGCTTAGTGAAATAAATAACATTCCCTGGGAGGTGCACGTATTGTCCGAAGCAGTTCGAGAACATAACCAAAAACTATATGATAAGCTTGATGAGTTCATTGAATCGATGCAGAGCACACCAGGAGTATTAATCAACGTATTACACTACGCCCAGAAACTCTTTGGTTATCTGCCTGTTGAACTTCAGGAACATATTGCTAATAAACTAAATGTTCCACCAAGCCAGGTATATGGTGTCACTACCTTTTATAACTTCTTCTCAACCAAACCTAAAGGCAAATACCAGATTAAGGTTTGTGTTGGAACAGCATGTTATGTAAAAGGTGGCGACAAAATACTGGAACGTTTCAAGGAAGAGCTAGGAGTTGAGCTCGACGAACCAACAGAAGATGGACTATTCTCAGTACATGCCGTTAGATGCGTTGGAGCATGCAGTATGGCCCCGGTAGTAATGGTTGGTGAAGACGACTTCTTCGGTCGTTTGACACCAGACGCAATAAAAAAAATAATAAATAAGTACAGGGGGGAAAACGATGGCGAAAATAAAAAGTCTTGACGATTTAATGAAAATCAAAGAGAAAGCACTTAAAGGTTTGAAGATGAGAGATTCCGGCAAAAAGGGGAAGATTATTGTTGCTATGGGAACCTGTGGTATCGCTGCCGGAGCAAAAGACACATTAAGTGCAATCGTCAATTACCTGGATGAAAAGAATGTTGAAGATATTTCAGTTGTACAGTCAGGCTGTTTTGGTTTATGCGATGTGGAACCTACCATAGAGGTAAATCTTGAAGGAGAAGAACCTATTATTTACGGCCATGTAACTCCCTCACAAGTTAAAAGGATAATTGATAAGCATATACTTGGAGGAAATGTTGTATCCGATCTCGTTGTTAAACGTGGAGAACTTTAAAAGAGGTGATTTGTAGTGCCCACAGTCGAAAACACAATTCTCATTTGCGCTGGTGGAGCATGTATTTCCGCCGGAGAAAAATCAGTAAAAAACGAAATAGAAGACGCACTTGAGAAGTATGCTCTTAATGAAGTAGTTCAGGTTGTAGAAACTGGCTGTATGGGTGCCTGTGATCTGGGCCCCATAGCTGTAATTTATCCAGAGGGAGTTTTCTACCAAAAACTCGATGCAAAGGCAGCAAGAAAAATAGTAGAAGAACATTTGTTGAAGGGTCGTATAGTAAAAGAATACCTTTTCAAAGGTGATACCGGTGAAATAAAGGAAAAACCACAGGAAGAAATGCCATTTTTTACCGAACAGGTAAAAATTGCCACAAGAAATCTTGGAGTTGTTGATCCACTTTCAATAGAGGAATTTATTGCCCAGGATGGTTTCTTTTCATTACACAAAGCTATAAAAGAAATGACTCCTCAAGATATTATAGATGAACTCAAAAAAAGTGAAATCAGAGGAAGAGGTGGAGCAGGTTTTCCAACCGGCTTAAAATGGGAACTCGCAAGAAATAATAAAGGAAATCCAAAATATATTATTTGCAACGCCGATGAAGGCGACCCTGGAGCTTTTATGGATAGGGCAATTTTGGAGGGCGATCCTTTTAATATCGTTGAAGCCATGACTATTGCAGGGTATGCAATAGGAGCAACAAAGGGTTATATATATATTCGAGCAGAATATCCGCTTGCAATTGAACGTTTTTCCAAAGCTCTTGAAGAATCCAGAAAGATGGGATTCCTGGGTGACAACATTTTAGATACGAACTTCAGCTTTGATATTGAAATAAGAATCGGGGCTGGCGCTTTTGTATGTGGTGAAGAAACAGCTCTGATAAACTCAGTTGAAGGTAAACGCGGAATTCCAGAAGTAAAACCCCCTTTCCCTGCGGAAAAAGGATTATGGGATAAACCAACCCTAAATAACAATGTTGAAACTTATGCCAATATACCCATGATTATAAGAAATGGTGGTGAATGGTTTTCACAGTTTGGCGTTGAAGGCTCAAGGGGTACAAAAGTATTTGCTCTTGCAGGAAAAGTAAAAAATACCGGACTCGTAGAGGTACCTATGGGAATAACACTTAAAAAGTTGATTTATGAAATTGGTGGAGGCGTTCCCAACGGTAAAAAGCTTAAGGCTGTTCAAACTGGTGGTCCAAGTGGAGGTTGTATTCCCGAACACCTTCTCGACACTCCAATTACTTATGATAATATGAAGGAACTGGGTACAATTATTGGTTCTGGCGGAATTATTGTTATTGATGAAGATGATTGTATGGTAGATGTCGCCAAATTCTTCATTGACTTCACTGTTGAAGAATCCTGCGGAAAATGCACACCTTGTAGAGAAGGAACACCAAAGATGCTTGAAATACTAGAACAAATAACAAATGGTGAAGGAACAGAAGAAGATCTAGAAATACTAAAAGTGCTGGGGAAACACATAATGGAGAATTCACTATGTGGCTTGGGTCAAACAGCACCTCAACCGGTCGTGTCTACTATGAGATATTTCTGGGATGAATATCTCGCTCATGTTAATGAAAAACGATGCCCTGCTAAACGTTGTAAATCACTTTATAGGGTTGTTATAGATGAGAACAAATGTGTTGGTTGTACTGCATGTGCAAGGGTTTGTCCTGTTGATGCAATTTCGGGAAGCCCCCGTGAAGTGCACGAGATCGATCCGGAAATATGTACTCGCTGTGGCAGTTGTCTCGAAGTATGTCGATTCGATGCCATAAGCAAAGTTTCACCCTAGTTACTCACTTTTCCGAAGGGCTGAAAGGAGGGTTTAGATGTCTACTGAAAAAATAAAAGAAAAAGTCCTTGATTCTTATAACGAATGTAAAAAAGATAGCTTAAATGATGATGATATTCTTTTGAATACGTTGCACTCCCTACAAAAAGAATTCGATGGTTATATTCCACTTGAAGCAGCAGAGATACTTTCAGAATTGATGGATAAACCTACATCAAGGATAAATGAGGTTCTAACATTCTACACAATGTTGTCAACAAAAGAACGAGGAAAATATATTATCAGGGTTTGTAAAAGCCTTCCCTGTCATGTAGCAAATGGTGAAAAGGTAATTAACCAACTAAAGAAGAGACTGAAAATAGATTTTGGTGAAACTACTGAAGATGGATTATTTACATTAGAACAGAGCAGTTGCCTTGGTTTATGCGGAGTTTCTCCAGTGATGTTAATAAATGACGAAGCTTATGGAAATCTCACCCCGGAAAAAGTAGACAAGATTATTGACAAAATAACTGAAGAAGAAAGAGGGGCTTCCAAATGAGAAAACCACTTACTATACTCGTATCAGTAGATTCAAATAGTATACTACTTGGTGCCAGACATCTCAAAAACTATCTCCTTTCACTTATTAACAAATACAATTTAGGAGATATGGTTGAGGTACTTGAGACAGGAAGTTTTGGTAAATATGGCGATAAACCGCTATTTTTGCTTCTACCTGATAACAGAATATACGGGCTTCAGCAGAAGGAAGATGTAGACAAATTTGTAGAAGAACAACTCTTAAAGGGAAGACCAATTGACGATCTCATTATAGAAGATATTGATATTCCTGGTGCTGTAGAAGCAACAGAAAGAACGGAAGAAAACCGAATTGTATTAAAAAGAATTGGGTCTATTGATCCTCGAAATATTGAAGAATTTATTGCCATGGATGGTTACCAAAGTCTTTCTAAAGCTCTCAAAACTGATAGAGATGAACTTTTAAGAACCGTTAAAGAAAGTAACTTGAGAGGTCGTGGCGGTGCTGGTTTCCCAACCGGACTGAAATGGGAATTTACAAAAAATGTCAAAGCTAAAGATAAGTTTGTTGTTTGCAACGCAGATGAAGGAGAACCCGGTACATTCAAAGACCGGCTTATCATGGAAGGCGATCCCCATTCGGTAATCGAAGGCATGGCAATTGCAGGATATGTTGTTGGAGCTAATAAAGGTTACATTTATATAAGGGGAGAATATTTTGAGTCTGTAAATAACCTTAAAATTGCAATAGATCAGGCCTACGAATATGGATTGTTGGGAAAAAATATTATGGGCACCGACTTTAATTTTGATCTGTCAGTTAGACTTGGTGCTGGTGCTTATGTGTGTGGTGAAGAAACAGCACTCATTGAATCAATCGAAGGTAAATCCGGAAGACCTAGACTTAAACCACCATATCCTCCAGTAAAAGGTCTGTATGAAAAACCCACAGTCGTAAATAATGTAGAAACCTTTGCCAACATTCCTGACATCGTTAATAACGGTTCAGAATGGTTCAAATCAATTGGTACCGAATCATCGGCAGGGACAAAGGTCTTTTGTCTGTGCGGAAACGTTGTAAATAAAGGGATAACAGAAGTTCCCATGGGAGTAACAGTAGCTGATCTACTGTACAAATATGGTGGTGGAATAAGTGAAGGAAGAAAATTGAAAATGGTTCAAACTGGTGGCGCAGCTGGTACATTTATCACACCTGAAGAACTATCTACACCATTGGATTTTGATTCACCCAAAAATTACGGTATTTCACTTGGTTCGGGAGTTATTCTTGTTATTGACGATACCAATTGCGCAGTTGATATTGCATTAAACCTTATGGAATTCTTTGAACATGAATCCTGTGGAAAGTGTACACCCTGTAGAGAAGGTACCAAATTGATAGTTCACTACCTGAGAGAACTTTCAAAAGGCCGTGGTACACGAGAAATGATAGATAACCTATATGATATTGCAGATAATATGGAAAAAACTTCTTTCTGCGGACTTGGACAATCTGTGCCCATTCCATTAAGATCCATTCTAGATAGATTCAAAGAAGAATTCTTACAACATGTTGGTGCTGAAAGATGCCCAGCAGGAGTATGTGTTTTCGAAAAAGGTAAAAAGGAACCTCGAAAAGCGAGGTTGCTTTTTTAATAATTTGAAAAATTTGATCGGGGATAAAATCCCCGATTTTTAATGCTTCATAATATATTGTTTTTTGTTATATACTAAATAAGAGGTGAGAGATTATCAACGATAAATTTGATTTGATGATTTTTCTTATATTTGTTGCATCTACTGCTGGGTTGATTACTTTGTTTGTGTTCAATTCCATGGCGGTTGAAAAAAAACAAATCAGAACCATGGCAATAATCTATAACAGAGGGATAGGAGCAGATCACAAAAGCTTTTTAAATAATCCTGATTACAATTACGATGATAAAGTTTACGAATACTACAGCTATTTTGTTAGCGGTTCGGGAACTCCTTCACAACTGCCTGGTGGTGTCAAAGTTGTGGATAAATCTGTTGATGTTATTTTCGATAGTGATGAGGATGTTGAAAGATTTGCTTCACATTTCTTCACTTTGAGTAGACCAAAGCTAAAAGAACGAATGGATAAACTTATTGAAACATCTAACTCACTGGATATGTATAATCAGGAAACAAAAGAGAAAATATCTCAAACAATTTATGAAGCAATTATGGAGTTTTCGGGTGCTGTTGTAACAATCAATGTTGGCGTTAATCGTTATAATCTTAAGCTTTCCAATATAAAACCTGAACTTGTTCTTGCAATTTTAGCTGTTGAATCTGGATTTAATCCTCTCGCATATGCTAGAGAAACAAGCATTAACCCTGATATATCAAATGAAGTTTATTCAAGAGGTATTGCTCAAATTTACGAATTCACTCTATGGTCGATGAATCATTGGCTTGAAGAATCAGGCTGCAATATTAAAGTAGATGAACTATGGTCAATAAGGAACAGTGTTTTTCTAAATATGGTTTACCTGGCTTACGCAGATATGGTTTTATATTCTGAATAATATGAGAAATAACAGAAGTGCTCTAGCTTTAATTTTTCTTTTATCAACATCAGTCATTTAGGAAGTTTTCTACGTCTTTACAAAAATAGCTGTTCAATCCATCCCTCCCATGACACTGGCTTCAATCAGTTTTTTCTCGCTTCATTAATTTTGTCTTTTTTAGCCTTAAAAAAGAAAAGACGAGACTTTTTTTATCAAAAGATGCGGCACTTTCAGGGTTGTTTGGATTTACCCTTTATTTCTTTTTCGAAAACTACTCTTTAAAGCCTACTAATCTTTCTGATGCTGCATTGATTGTTTCATCAGCACCAATACTCGCTATAATCTTCTACGATTTACTCGAACGGCATTTCAATATCATCGAGTATATAGGCAGTATAAGCGCTTTTGTGGGACTCTTTTTCGTTATTTATGAAGGCCAATTTAGTGAAGGATCCAGTATTTTTGGTAATATTATTGCCTTTGGAGCTGCCATATCATGGGTAGGATACACATATTTTTTTGAAAAGCATTCAAATTCAACTACTTCAGGAACGCTCGCCATATCACTATGGGGTATGATTTTTGCTATCCCTATTGCAATATTCGAAATATTTGTACTAAAGATGCCAATATCTTTCAATCCAGGAGCAATAACAGGGATACTTTATCTTTCTATACTGGCTTCAGCACTGGGTTATTTCATGTGGGGAATGGGAATAAAACTATGGGGAGGGAAATATTCAACCATTTGGATCTATACTATCCCAATATTCACGGTTTTTGCTGATGTAGTCTTTTTAAACAATGTTCCAACCTTTTTCTTTTACTTGGGAGCTTCCCTGGTTGCCACAGGAATGATTCTGGTAATTATTCAGCGGTTGAAGAATATTCGAGGTTACGAAGAAAATTTTTCCACTCAATCCCGGCGCTAAATCCACCAGGTCCATTCTTGGAAACTACTCGATGACAGGGTATTATAATTGGAAGCGGATTAATTTTTAAAGACTGTCCCACAGCTCTTGCAGCTTTTGGTTTTCCAAGTATTCTTGCAATATGTCCATACGTCATTGTCTTTCCATATGAAATCTTTTTGGTAATGCTCAAAACATTTTTAGTAAAATCACTAACCTCCAAAATATATTCCAGATCAAATTCTCTGCGCATCCCTGTTAAATATTCTCTGAACTGTGTATAAAATGGTTCTATTTCAATCTCATCATTGTACGAGAACATTAAATCTACTTTTAACAGTTTGTCATTGCTAATATGAAATTGAATTGAACCCGGCTTTGCGTTAATAACACCTGTTAGCATTTTAACCTACTATTGTTTCTATTGAGCTGAGCTCAACAGGAATAACCTTTGAAATACCATCCATCATAGTTATTCCATGAAGGACATCAGCAACTTCCATGACCATTTTGTTATGCGTTATAACAAGAAACTGTGTTTCTTCTGCGTGTCCGTTAAGCATTTTTTTAAATCGTTCCGCATTAAAATCATCCAGTGGAGCGTCTACCTCATCCAGTATATAAAATGGACTTGGTTTAATCGTAAGCAACGAAAAAACAAGCGCAATGCCTACCAATGCTTTTTCGCCACCGGAGAATAGTTGCAGTTTTTGAAATTTTCTTCCGGGTTTCTTTATGGCTATCTCTACACCTGTTTCAAGAATATCCTCGCCAGGAAAGAGCTTAATTTCTCCTTCTCCTCCTTCAAAAAGTTCTGATATGTATTGAGAAAAATATTCGTTGATTTTTTCAAATGTTTCAAGAAATATTTTTTTGGCCTCTTTATCTGTTTTTTCAATCAGTTCATTTAGTTTTTCCTTGGCTTCTTCCAGATCCTTACGTTCTTTATCAAGTTCCTGATAATCATTGTCGACTACTTTGTATTCATCTATTGTATCAAGATCAACCGTTCCGAGAAATTTGAGTTTTTTCTCAACATCATCCAGTTCATTTTTCTTTTCCTTCAGTTCGTCTTCACTTAATGCTGGTACTTCTTCAACATCATCGAGTTCTTCTAGTTCTTTATTTACATTATCAAGTTTCATGTTAGCTTCCTGAATTAACATCTCAAGCTGGTGAATTTTGTTTCTCTTCTCCTCTCTTTGATCTTTTAAATTATTAATTTCATCTTCAAGTTGTTGTAGTCTGTCAAGATGTTCTTCTTTACCTTCTCTGTGATATTTAATGTTGGAAAAAAGTGATTCTGTTTCTTTTTTTAGTGACGAAAGCTCATTTTCTATGTCTGAAATCTGTTTTTTTAGTCTTTTAATATCCTCTTCAGTTTCTTCAGTTTGTTTTTCCATTTCCAGAATCTTTTGATTGTTCTGGTCTTTCTTTCCTTCAATATCCTCAAGTTCTCTATTATACTGTTCCGTTTTCTCCTGAAGCGTTGAAAGTTCAAGCTTCCTATCAACAAGCTCACTCTGCATTTCTTCCATTTTATTTTTCTTATTCTTCAACTCCTCTGAAACACCTTCAAGATCTCCTTTGATCTCTTGCTGTTCCTTTTTTAACTGTTCTAACTCTTCTGAAAGCTCTTTCTTTCTCTCTTCAGAATTATTCAGTTTGTCCGAATAATCTTTCTCCAACTGATCTAGCTCGGTTACTTCATCTTCAACTTCATCTGCACTTTTTATTAATTCATGTATCATTCTGTTGATTGCTGCGCCGCTAGAAACTATTTCGTTCAATTCTTCCTGCAGAACCTTTAGGTACCCCTTCAGTTCTTTCATATCATCCTTATTTCTCTGTATCTCTTTTTCTTTAGCCTTTAACGATGACTCAAGTTGCTTTTTTCTTTCTTTTAAATACTTAATGCGTCTTTTCCTTGAGATCAAATCAGACCGCACATCATCAGAAATGTACCCACCGGTAATCGCTCCTCCTGTTGAAAGAAGTTGACCATCCAGAGAAACCAATCTGCCGTAGAAATTCGCATTTTTTCGTATATCGATTGCATCATCAAGCTCATTCACTATAATGGAGTTCCTGAACAAATATCTGGGAACTACATCTAGCTCATCAGATACGGTAACGAGCTTTGCAGCATAACCAATAAATCCTTTGTGCTTTTCAGCTGGTTCATATTTGCTAAACTTTCCTTCAAGCATGTCAAGGGGCAAAAGTGTAATTCTACCAGTTTTGCTACCTTTGAGATACTCAATTATTCGTTTGGCTGTGAAGGAATCCTTAACAACTACATCCTGCATCCTGCCACCCAGTAGAACGCTTATTGCTGTCTCATATTCAGGAGGGACATCTATTATATTTGCTACAACATCCATTAACCCGTTAAATTTATCTTTACGCTCGAAGATCTCTCTTACTGATCTAGAAAATCCCTGATATTCATCAAGTTGTCTGGAAAGTGTGCTCATTTCCATTTCACTGCTTCTCATTTCATCTTTCATCTTCTGTCTTTCTTCATCAAGTTTTTCGTATTGTTTTTCCAGCGCATCAATCTTCTCTTTTACGGAACTTATATTTTTTTCTGTTTCTTCCTGCTTTTCAGAACTCTTTTTCCCCTTTGAGGCAAGTTTCTCAATTTCTTCCTTCAGTTCATTAAAACGATCTGTTTTAGAGTTCAATTGAGTTCTAATCATTTCAAGTCGTTTTGATATATCTTCTTGATTGTTTGTGAGCCTTTCAATTTCATTTGTTGCCTTGGAAATCCTTTTGTTTATTGACTCTAATGCTTCCTGTTGTTTTAACCAGTTTTTCTCCTTTTCACTATGTTCTTTAACAATTTCTTCTCTTTTTTTCTCCAGCTCTTGTAGCTCGTTTTTCTTATTGCTTATTTTTTCATCCATATTGTCCTTGATCATTGCAACTTCTTCTTTTCTCTTTTCCAGATTCTCAATTTCTTCCTTAAGGGAATCTGATTTTGTAGTTGATTCCACGAGTTTGGATTCTTTTTCTCCCAGTCTTCTATTATACATTTCCTTGAAATCCAGTAAGTCACTCTGCCTTTGCTTATATTCCTCAAGTAACTGTGTGAAGTTTTCAATTTCCTTGTCCATTTTGGAAAATTCCTGATGAAGGGTACTCCATCGGGATTCTTTTTCTATGAGTTCTTTCTGTATTTTTTGCAATTCCTGGTTCATGGTATTTTTATCTTCATTGTATTTGTTTAGTGTATCGAGCTTTATTCTTCGCATATTACCAAAATAAAGACGCTTGAGGTCTTTTCTTGTATCGGTATATTCCAGATATTTTTCAGCTCTTTTCGCCTTAAGATATAATGACTTTCTTTGCTTTTCGAGTTCAAATAAGATATCTCTAACACGATCAAGATTCGCCTGTGTTGCTGCCAGTTTTGACATGGCTTCTCGTTTTCTCTCTCTATAAACCGCAGTTCCTGCTGCTTCCTCTATAAGCTTTCGCAGCTCGTAGGGTGAAGCGCTTACAACCTGGTCTACTTGTCCCTGACCTACAATAGAATAAAGATCCATACCGACTCCTGTGCCTTTGAATAATTCTTTAATATCTTTAAGTCGAACGCTTTTTGAGTTCATTCTGTATTCTGAATTACCTTCCCGGGTCAGAACTCTCGAAACCGAGAATTTCCCATTCTCATCCTGAAAAAAAAGTTTAACCTCTACTGTATTTGAAGGAGGATGATTATCCGAACCAACAAAAAGAACATCTTCTCTACTATCTGCACGAAGGGTTTTCATTGATTGTTCACCAAATAACCATCGTATTGAATCAACTACATTAGATTTGCCACTACCGTTTGGACCAACAACTGCAGTAATACCAGAACTTACATCAATTTTCGTTGGATATGCAAAACTTTTAAACCCTCTTATGAAAACTGAATCAAGCTTCATAATTCACCCCCGGAAAACCAAAACGTTTTCCCCGCTTTATTTTATCGAAAAGTGTTCTGATTGTTTCCATTATATCAATACTGTAGCCATTTAAAGAATAGTTCAATGTAATTCCTTCATTATTTAGCCACTTTTTCACCCATTTTTTATAGCCAATAAAGAATTGTTTTTCTTTCTCATCAACATTTAGAACTAATTCTCTTGTATCCAACTGATTTACAATCAATCGGATAATCTCAATAGAAAGTCTTGACTTGACCAGCTCACCAAAAGATTCATGAAATGGTCCTGCTACGACATTTTTAATTTGATTGCCGTAAAGACATAAACCCATTCGATTTACTTTAATACTATGAGCAACAAGGATTACATACATATACATTACTGCTTCAATCGCTTCTTCCATAGTCTGAGGAAAATAGCTACCGTCTTCATACAAATTCTCTAAAACCGTATTCTTGAGTACAAGAGTGGGGTGTATCCTACAAGATTTTGGTCTTAATTCTGCAGTTTTCATGGCTGAGTGTATTGATTTCTCTTGTGTATCTCCTGGTAATCCTGACATTAAATGTATTCCATAGTCTATTTGGTTTTCTCTGAGTATTTTAACTGCTTCATAAACATCATGCACATTGTGAGGTCTATTTGATTTTTCCAGCACATCTTCACATAAGGATTGAACTCCCAATTCGATCAATGATATCGGTATTTCATTTATCAATTCAATTTTTCCCCTTGAAATACTCTCTGGAGTAGTTGAAAACCTTATACTACTAATGAGGTCTTTGTTTAAAAGATATTGAATGGTCCTGCGGTATTCAGTTAATGACTCTTCTGGAAGGTTTAAGAAAGAACCTCCATAGAAAGCAAGTTCTACATTTTTTTTATCATTAAAATACCCTCTGTATTTGAGGACTACTTCTTTTATTTCTTCGCTGTTGTAAGGTTTTATTTGACCTGTAGCTTCTGTTTCATTGCAGAATACACATCTTGTTTTGCAGCCTGCATATGGTAAAAATATTGGTATGATATTCATGACTAAATTATAACTCAAAATCTGCCATAAAAAAGAAAAAGCCCCATCAGGGGCTTTTTTGGCTCCAGCGGAGGGACTCGAACCCCCAACCGCCCGGTTAACAGCCGGATGCTCTGCCATTGAGCCACGCTGGAAAGCAATCATATTTTACATTGGTTTTTCCCAACTTTCAAGGGGGATAAATTATTTTTCATGCACCTCTTTAACGTTTCTAGTAGCTATAAGTGATGTTCCTTCACCATCAATATCTTCTGCGACTACATCACCTATTCTGACAGGAGCTTTAACTGTGATACTCTTAATTTTCTTCATGATATCAATAATTCTTTTTCTGTCTATGGGTTTCGAGCTTTTCACTGAAACAAGGGGCAGGCTGCCACCAATGACTTTAACGCTAGTTGGCAATGTCCTTTTAGGACGCACAACTTCATTCATTGCATATTCATATCCTCTTTCACAACGATTTCCTTCAATAACAATTTCTCCACTTTCATCACTTATAAAAATCTTACATCCAACGGGACAAACTGTACATGTTATATGACCCTTCATGAAATCACTTCCACTGTTACATTATCTTTATCATGTAATAATTCACTCAATTTCTTCTTGTTAACTGTCAACTGAAGCATTTCGCTGGGAACACCATACTTAAATTCCTTCTCTATGCCCAGTTCATTAATAATTATCTTTCCCTCATCTATTGGTTCTTTTAATCTCAAATAAATTCTCAAGTGTTCTTCTGTTGTAACCTTATTGGGAACAAGAACATTCACGTTTTTCCCTCTTCTTATCTCTAGATGCCTGGTCTTGTCCAAATTGCCTTCAGCATATAGAGCAGCATTTTTCCCTGCTATCCAACCCTCAGCTGCTACATAATCAACAAGATCATAAATCGCAACATTATTTCCTGCTGCAAATATACCGGAGTAAACTGTTTCACCAGTATTTGACACGATAAATCCCTTATTCACATGATCCAGTGCTCCTTCATCAGCAAAATCTTCCACATGGGGTATAAGCCCTGCAGATAAAATGAGTGTGTCCACTTCAATCCATTTTTCAGTTCCATCAATCGGGTTAAGTGAATCATCAACCTTAACCATTTTCACAGCTTCTAGACGCGGAGAGCCTCTCACTTCGATTATTGTATGAGACAAATAAAGGGGAATTTCAAAATCATCCAGACATTGAACAACATTTCTTGTTAACCCACCTGCATAAGGAAGACGTTCTACAACCCCAATAACCTTCATTCCTTCCAGATGAAGCCTTCTTGCCATTATTAATCCGATATCTCCTGAGCCTAAAATAATAGCTTTCTTCCCCGGTAAATGATTCTCAAGATTCACAAAACGTTGTGCTAATCCGGCTGGAAAAATTCCTGAAGGTCTTTCTCCTGGTATCAACAGAGCACCGAAAGGTCTTTCTCTGGCGCCAGTTGCTAAAACTACTGATTTGGCTTTTATAGTATAAGCACCTTGAGGTGAGAATATCTCTGCAATCTTCTCGTGTACATCAAGATTCCTCACATATGATTCACAAATAACTTCTACATTTTGCTCACTCATTTCTCCATGAAGACGTGTTGAAAACTCGGGACCAGTGAGTTCTTCTTGATAAAATTGCACTCCAAAACCATTATGAACACACTGATTCAAAACTCCTCCAGTATCATTTTCTCTTTCCAATAATGTCACGTGCTTATTTTGTTTTGAAGCACTCAATGATGCTGCCATACCTGCAGCCCCACCACCAATTACGAGGATATCGGTTTCATGGCTTTTCATTTTCTCACCTTCCCGTCCAGTAACTCGCTTCCCTTATCATTTTTCTTTACCTCTTCAAGTGGAATGTTAAGTTCTTCTGATATAATTTTCATTATTTTCCAGGTACAAAAACCTCCCTGACATCTTCCAAATGTTGCTCTAGTCCTAAATTTCACATCATCAAGGGTTCTTGCCCCATCTCTAATAGCATCACGAATCTCCTTTTCTGATACCTGATTACATTGACATATTATTCTTCCATATGAACTGTTTTCTTCTATTTTTTTTGAAGCATCTTCAAAAGAAAGCTCCTTTATCCTCAAACCGGGAGATATAGACCTTACTCTGTCATTTTTAACAAGGGTTATTCCCATTTTTTCTTGAATAAGGTACTCTATTACATAATCCGCTACTGCAGGCGCCGCAGTTAAACCAGGTGATCTCATTCCACCAACGGTTATAAAATTAGTTTTTTCAGAAGATAACTTTATGTAAAAATCTTTGTTTGGAGTTTCGGGTCTTAACCCCGCGAAAGTTTTTATAAACCATTTTGGTCTTGCTATTCCATGAATGAACTCTTCACCGGCATCTGCAACTTCTTTTATCCCTTTCGAAGTTGTACTTAACTCTTCAGGATTGAACCCGTCTATTGCTTCAGAAGTTGGCCCAAGCAGAATTCCTCCATCAATTGTTGGAACAATGAGTTTTCCTTTACCTTTTTTACTGGGCAGAGGAAAAATAATGGTGCTAACCAATTCGGAAGCAAGATGATCAAGAAGTAAATACTGTCCTTTAACAAGTATAATCTCAGGAGTCCGTACACCAAAAATTCTTGCAACTTTGTTAAAATATACTCCTGCTGCGTTTAAGACAAGATTAACTTCAATTTCTTCCCCGGAAGAAAGTACAACTTTTTTGATATTTCTGCCCTTTGAGATTGAATCAACTACTTCATCTCCGGTAATTAACCTTGCTCCATTTTTTTCAGCCCCTTTAGCGGCCAAAACCGCAACCATCCAGGGTTCTGTTATAGCAGCGCTTTTACAGTATAATGCTTTTGAATATTTTTCATCTAGATTAGGTTCAATTGACTGTAGTTTATCACTACTTAAAATTGATAAACCTTCAACACCATTTTTAATTCCTCTTCTGTATAGTTCTTCAAGCCTTTTTTCACTATCGGATGTATCATCAGAGACAACTAGTGATCCTATTCTTTTTACGGGTAGAGACAATTCTTTTGACAATATATCGTACTTTCTGTTGCCATCAGAGCATAATTCTGCTCTCAATGACCCCGGTGGATCATCATATCCTCCATGAATAATTGCTGAGTTAGCCTTTGTTACCTCCTGTCCAAAATCATTATTTTTTTCTATAAGAATGAGTTCTAAATCGTATTTGGATAGTTCATAAGCTAACAGAGAACCAACAATTCCTCCACCAATAACCGCTACTTTCATAATGTACCTCCTATAAAAAAACCACGCCCTTTAAGGGCGTGGTTTTCTCATCATCTCTACCACGAACTCTGTTATTATTATACCATAACAATAATTTCATAATCATAGCAAGGAGTGATAAAAATGCTAAAGGGAATAATCGCAGCATTGTGGGAAAGTAGCGTAAAACCTGAAGAAGTTGACACAGAAACAGTATTTTTTTTAAACGGTAGCATAACCGAACTTCCAGAAAGACTCAAAAATTTCCATAACCACAATAAAAAGGTACTTGTTGATATCGATTTCATATCAGGCTTAAGATCAGATAGAGCTGGTATTCATTTTTTGAAAGATATTGGTGTAAATGGAATTATTACAGCAAAGCTTAAGGTCCGGAACATTGCTAATTCAGTGGGATTAACATCTATTCTTCGTTTTTTCGCTCTTGATTCAAGAGCAGTGGATAGGGGTGTAGAACAAATTGAGAGTAACAAAATTGATATAGTTGAAGTACTTCCTGGAATAATCTCCAAAAAGGTTGCTCCAAAACTGCGTTATTTCATTCCGGATATAAAGATAGTTGCTGCTGGGCTTGTAGATAAAGCAGAAGAAATCAGCGAATTAAAAGACCATGTCAATGCGATTTCAACCAGCCGAAGGGATCTATGGAATTACAAATGGTAAAAAAAAGGCGGGTATTAACCCGCCTTTTCAAATAAAACAATTTCTTAGTCCTTTGGACTTAATGGATTACTTATGTCTATGTATTGTACTTCTGATTCTTTCACAAAAATAATGTAGTTTTCTCCAACGACAACCTGAATTACCTTACCTGAAATATCTACTTCTTTAACAACAGCCGGTTCTGAAGGAACACTGATGTCAATAGCAGAAAGTCCTGAATCCGTTAGTGCATAAAGTACATTACCTTTTACTGCTGTCTCAGAACTCAGGTAGTAATCATCAATTGCCTTTTTGTCAAGACTATCCAGATTAAACGCATATAGTCCACCACCAGATCCAGATTGTCCATAATACAACATGCGATTTCTTAATGACACTGTTCTAACAATTCCTGCATCAAAGATTTCTTCATCAAATACTACTTCTTCATATGTACCATCATCCTGTCTCGTAAGCACTTTAATACCTGAAAGAACCTCCGCAATGGCTATGGTTTTAAGATCTCTTGTGATAGTCATATCAACCGGGACAATCCAGGAACGATAAACTCTGTCAATTTCTGCCGGTAAACCATTGTTTAGGTCAACCTTGTAAATTTCACAAAGGTTATATGAATCAAGAATGTATAGTTCATCATCATTCTTCAACATTGTTATTGGAGAACTATTGGTTTTGTATTTTGCAGTTTCTTCTACTTCGATGCCTGTTAATTTGATATGGTAGGTGTTCAACTCTCCATTTTCTGTCAATCCATATACAAAATCACCTGCAATAATTGGTGCAACATCATTATTTAGATTGTTGTATGAGGTGTTAACGGTTATTGGTTCACTTTCATCTTCAACAAAAACAGCAAGTTTGAGTTCGTTGTCGATAACATAAGGTACTCTATCTGTAACTACAACTGTGGTAAATGAAGCTGTTTTGCTTTCAATTAATCTTCCTTGTGGATCTTCTGCTGATACTTTCCAAAAGTATGTCTTGTTTCCACCAAGGATTCCTTCAAATTCATATTCATATGTATCCTTCGGTGTAGTGGCAATATATGACAAGTTATCAGAACTTTCTCCAAGATATATAGAGAATGTCAATGGATCGTCTTCTGGATCTTCACAGCTCCACTTTACTGTGGGCTTAATATTCACCTTTTCTCTTCCAGCTTCTGGATAGAACAATTCTGGTGATTCTGGTGGTTTAT
Source organism: Thermotogota bacterium (assembly GCA_034660555.1). Classification (GTDB taxonomy): domain Bacteria; phylum Thermotogota; class Thermotogae; order Petrotogales; family Kosmotogaceae; genus JASMTM01. The sequence goes on along the minus strand of JAYEJL010000059.1, from coordinate 10,672 downwards.
TACCTGTTGTAAATGACCATATCTTACTAGTAGCACTATCTTTTTCGTCTGTTACTTTTACATACCAGTAATAGGTGGTTGCTCCTTTATAATCCTCAAATCTGTATTCTGTATCTGTGATCGAAGACGTTTTTTGTTCCATATCTTCTTCATTAGTACCAATGAACAGATCATAATAGAGTGTATCGTTATCAGCATCATAACCTTCCCATTTAATGATAATACCTGGGTCATCTACTTCTGTTGCATTGTTACTGGGCTCAATTAATTCAACAGTTGGCGGATTGTTAATTGTGGTAAATTCCCATTTTGGTGAAGTTGCCTCATTACCATAATTATCTCTGGCAACTACATACCATGTATATCGCTTGTTAGTTTCAAGATCAATCTTTTCAGTTAAAGTCGCAACAGGAGTCTCCAATCCGCTGAATACAGGTTCTGCTCTATCTGAAAGATAAACGTCAAAATAAAGTTCTTCGCTGTCGGGATCTTCATATGACCAACTCAGAACTACATTATCCGATTCAATGTTCTCTGACTGATCTGCAGGAATGGGATTAAATAGTCTGGTCTTCACATCGGTCATATAAAACTTAACGGCTTTTCCAAAACGTTGTTCCTCATCTTCTTGTATAATAACGCGCCAATAATAGTGTCTATTACCGTCTAAACGCTTATCTATAGTATATGAACTTTCTTCTTCAAGCTCAGATTCTTCAATCAATTCACCATATTTATCGTAAACTCTAAAAATGTAGGATCCTTCTTCTACCGGTTCTTGAACTGTCCAATCAAATACCTTGTCAGAGTAGTATTCTTCTGATTTAGGTTGGTTATATGTTATTTCATCTGTGGCTGCAATAATGTTTAAATGTGTATCCATTTCAGCTTTTTCTCCAGTTTCATCTTCAGCTACAATCCAGAAATAGTACCATTTGTTTGGCTCAAATTCGCCGGCATATGTATAGCTTTCAAGATTAGTATCGGTTACGACTGGCTCCACATCTACCGGTGGTCTCTGATCGCTAAAGTAAACTTCAACACTAACGTCCTCCCCTTCAGGATCAGTTATCTCCCACTCAAATTCAAGAGGTGTTGAAGCACCATATCGTTTCATTGTAAGAAGTTTTTCCGATGGGAATGTAATTATAGGTGCAGCATTACCTGTAACAAATGTTCTCTTTTCACTCTCAGCAGTTTTGCCTGATAGATCCTCTACTACTATCCACCATTCATATTCAGTCTCAGGATCAAGTGGATCATCAATGGTTGCTATTTCCTCACTGCCACCAGCATTACGTAAACCAAGTTCATATACATCTGGCTCATCTTCTCCTTCTTTTAACAGGTAAATCCATGTATTCAGTGTAGGATCATCTTCATCGAAAGCTTCCCAGCTGAACTGAGTGTTAACAGTTTTTAATTGTTCAGTTCCATTCTTCGGTTCAATCAATTCTGGAACCTCTGGTGGTATATCAAATGTCTTGAACTTCCAGAAAGCTGCTGTCTCTGCCTGATCATCATTTGCTGTTATCTTCCAGTAATATTCCCTGTTAGTATCAAGTACAACATTCGTTAAAGTAGACACATATGTTGGATCCTCAAAATTATAATCTGTTGAAGTGGCGACAACACTACTGAATTCAGAATCTTCAGCTAATTCAAGAACGAAACTCAGTTCATCATTATCATGATCAGAAGCAAACCATTTAAATACAGGTGAGCGATATGGTGTAACATCTGTCGCATCTTCTTCAGGAGATACTGCAATAGGTTCATCTGGTGGTGTATTTCCAGTAGTAAATGACCAGACATCCGATTTACTTTCTGCTCCTTTGGCGTCTTTTGCTTCAATATACCACTGATATGTAGTTAACGATTTCAAACTCTCAATTTCATAATATTTTTCAGTAAGCTGTTTTGCAATTTCTTCGCCCTCTGGAGGAATCAAAACAAATGTATACTCTATCTCGTCACCTTCTCGATCGTAAGCATCCCATTCAAATCGTAAATTCCGTGTCACAGAATCCTGGTTTCCGTTATCAGGTGACTTCAAGGTGATCACTGGTGCTGTGTTTCCAGTAACCAAAGAAGCGACCTTTGACACTGAACTACCAAAGTTATCTCTGGCTACTACTCTGAATGTATATTCTGTAGAACTGTCAGGCTCTGGGAGTGTATATGAGGTTTCAGTAGTATTAGTAGCAAGAGATGTTTCCTCTTCATTAGCCTTTTTCATGTAAATATCATAAAGGAGTTCATCGCCATCAGTATCTGTGGCCTGCCAGCTTATAAATATGCTGTAATCTTCTTCTGCTATTTTACTTATATTTAACTCCGGTGCCGTATTCTTCGTTGCAAATACCGCTTTCTCGCTCTCACTGGTGTCACCGGAATCAACATTGGTAGCTTTTACATACCAGATATAATTTGTATGCCCTTTAAGGGTATCGTCAATAAATTCAACAGTTTCTTTATCTTCTTCCGGATAGTTTACTCTGACTGATCCTGCTCGATCAAGCGTACCATCTTCTTCCCCAACAAAAACCTCATATATTACTGACCAGTAATATTCTCCTGAAGTTAGCTTCCATTCATATTTTACCGGAATAACTACATCTGTGGCGTTGTCTTCAGGTGAAATCAGCGTAATATCAAGTTTTTTATATGGCTCTGTAATAAAAGATTGTGTATTAGATTCGCTAACCAGATTCTCTGAATCTTTCGCTCTTACTTTCCAATAGTAGGTAGTATCAGGATCAAGAACTCTGTCCAAAATTTCATTTGTAACAATAAGATTCGTATTATCTATGTTTTCTGTGATAATATCAGAACTACCTAGATTTCTACTTTTACCCAAAAACACATCGTAGGTTACCGGATCACCATCTGGATCAACTGCATCATTCCATTCAAGTTCAAAACCAACCATTGAAATATCTGTTTCATTATTCTGTGGATTAATTAGAGTAGGTTTTTCAGGTTGAGAATTTTTTAAAGTGAAACTCCAGACATCACTTTCATCAGCTTTTTCTGCGTCATTGTAAACCTTAACCTTCCAGTAGTAAGTATCATGTGGTTCAACCTGCAGGTCATAACTGAATTTAAAAATACTTTCAGCTTCCGACGAAGATTCACCTAATAATTCAGTTTCTACTACTTCAAGAGAATCTTCATCTGTTCCTGCCCAGATATCAGCATATAAATCGTCATTTGGTCTATCGTATTCAACCTCCCAATATAACTCTACATTTTTCGAATAAGCAATCTGTGAAGCATTGTTTGGCCTAGGTGAATTTGCTGAAATAATTATCTCAGGTTCAGGCTTTGGCCAAAGCAATATTGTGAGTACAATACCCACCACAATAATCGCTGCTATCATAAGCAGCAGTACATAGTTCATTCCTGTTTTTCGACTGGATTTGTGCACGTAAATCCCTCCTCAGACTCAGAATACTCTTACGAGCTTTGTTTCTATTATATATTAAATGGATATACCTTGTAACTTTCTTGTATGAATCGTCTGAACGTTGTAATTATCATCTTCTTTTTCAATTATTACATACGTTAACTCAATTCTTTGTTCAAATCCCTTATCATTTTTCCCATCAATTAATTCTACTACAGGTTTCCATGTTCCTGTATTTATGTAGAATTTTTTCTCACCATCAACTGTTACTATCCTTGCACAATATTTATGGTTATGCCCCATAATACAACCCTTGAGTTCCCCCGGAACAATTGTCGGAGAACTATTACCATAACAAAGATATAGCTGTTCATCAACTGCTTTTTTAAAAGCATTCAATCCTAGGGCTCCTAATAAACTCTGGGCCATTTCATACATATAATCGGTTCTCTTCAAAGTTCTAACTGCCATAACCATTCTTACAACAAAATCGCCTAATTTCATTCCACCAATTTTATTCACAAAAAAATTGCTTAAAAACCGTAATCCAGGATAATTTACTTTCATCCATTTTTTTGCATAATCTGATTTAATCATATTTGCAAAAGTATTTGTCCAAACTTCAAAAAGGTTTATTGGTATGTTTTTATCATTTCTTATATAGTTAAACCAGTGAAAAACATCCAGAGTAGGATGAACATTATGATAATCTTTTAATACCTCTTTTGGCACATTCTTTTCAATGAGCAAGTAATCAAAGTTTTCTTTCATGTAGTGAGACATATACTCTCCAAATGTGGGCAGAATCTTATCATTTTTTCTGTCATATGTGTAACGATTAATTATATCGTACTGATTACCATGTACGCAAAAAATTTTCATTTCATCATCAAAATAATAAGGAAGAACATCAACGCTTTCTTCACCACCAAGTTTTTCAATAAGACTTTTGCGAAGCTTTTCATTGAATAGCAAATACGAATCGTGATTACCTATTATGTACTTTATCTTGCTGCTTCTTGAAAAGTTCCTGAAAGCGTCAAAGACCTCTCTATGATGCTTTTCAATCTCATCAATTACTGTCTCATCCAGATCATCAATTTTTCTAAAATATTGGTCCATATCGCTTAAATTCATGTTGACAGAACTCATGAATTCCAGCCCATCACCAACTATGATCATTTCATCATAGTTGTCTTCAGCAGCTGAATTTAATAATTCAACAAGTTCTTTATCAAAGCTAAAAGCATCTCTTGTAGTACCATTACCTATGTGTAAATCGCTTAAATAAAGTTTTTTCATTTATTGCACCTTCCAAATTTTATCACATAACGTTCGCATCACACAATAATTAAAGTATAATCAAATAAACCTTTAAAAAGATGTTTTTATATGCAAGAATATGTAAAAAGGAGGATTTAAACAATGCTTTATCTTGTAGATTTGGCAGTTGCCTTTCCATTTATACTTTTTGATCACAAGTTGTTTGTCTTTTGTTTATTAACTGGCTTAATATCCTCTTTTATATCAAGAATAAATGAACCGTCAACTTACTTAAATGCCAATAACATAAAAGCTTCTGCTCTTTGCTTTATTCTATTTTCAGTTATTTTTTTAACGATTTTTAACGATTTTTTACCGCTAATTTCTCTCTCTCTCAGTATTATTTTAAAATATTTTTTCGGGAGAAAAATGAAAATCAAGAAAAGATTCATTGCTCCTGAAGTGCTGAATTATAATACCAATGTTAGAAGTACAAATGATTATTTCAAACGAATCATTGATATAGTAATTAGTTCTTTGTGTATCATATTATTTTCACCAGTAATAGCAATTGTTGCCATCTTGATTAAACTAAGCACCGGTTCACCTGTATTAATTGTACAAAAAAGAATAGGTTTCAATGGACAGGAATTTCCCATGTACAAATTTAGAACTTTCTCTAACGAATCAAAAAATAAAAAAATAACCATAATAGGAATAATAATTAGACCTTTAAGAATTGATGAAATCCCTCAGTTCATAAATGTTTTAAAAGGACATATGAGTCTCGTTGGTCCAAGACCAGAACTACCAGCTTTTCATAGAATGGCTTCGAAACATGTGCCAAATTATGAAATGAGATTGTTAGTTAAACCTGGTATAACTGGCTGGGCACAGATTAACTATAAATACACTACTTCAGCAGAAGAATATTACAAAAAGACCGGTTATGATTTTTACTACGTGAAACATAGATCTCTTTTAATGGATATTCAATGTTTATTGAAAACCCCATATGCAATTATTCGATCAATTATTTCAAAATAAAAAGAGTCCTAACAGGGACTCTTTTTTTAAAATTTTATATTAAATTACTCTTTGCTTACCGCTTTCATTCTTGAAACTACGCTATCTTTTCTTCCTGAATAAGTTGTATGTAATAATTCATGTGAAAGGTGTGAAAGTGGCTCACCAAAAAAGTCTTCGTATATTTGTTTGATTGCTGGATTTTCGTGAGATTTTCTAAGCTCAAGATTTCGATCTATATCATAAATAGCATTAATTCTCTTTTGAATAATATCAGGATCGTTAGAAGAAGGTTGTCCACCCCCCCCAATACAACCGCCAGGACAGGCCATTATTTCTACGAAATCGTATTCTGCTTCTCCACTTTTTATTTTTTCCATCAATCTGATTACATTTGCAGCTCCATGAGCAACTGCAACCCTTAATTTTGCGTCTTTCATCTCAATAGTCGCCTCTTTTATTCCTTCAATTCCTCTGACTTCATCAAAATCAAGTTTTGGTAATTCTTCTCCTGTGTAAAGTTCATAAGCTGTCCTTAATGCAGCCTCCATTACACCGCCAGTAGCACCAAAAATCGCACCCGCTCCTGTTGAAATGCCCAGAGGCTTGTCGTATTCTTCTTCTTCAAGTGATTCATAGGGTATCTTCTTGACCTCAATCATTTTTCCAAGTTCACGTGTTGTTATTACAGTATCGACAGCATCAAAACCGTTTACCTTCAACTGCTCTCTTAATTTTTCATCTTTTTTTGCTGTACAGGGCATAACTGATACAATATAAATATCCTCAGGATCAACATCAATTTTTTCTGCAAAATATGTTTTAACTGCTGCTCCTAACATTTCATGAGGGGATTTTGCAGAAGAAAGATTTTCCGTAAAATCTGGATATCTTTTTTCCATAAGATTTACCCATGCTGGACAACATGATGTAAACATAGGAAACTTACCACCATTTTTAACTCTGTCAAGCAATTCAGATCCTTCTTCCATAATTGTCAAATCTGCCGCAAAATTGGTGTCAAATACATAATCAAAACCAAGTTTCCTTAACGCTGCAACCATTTTACCGGTACTAATTGAACCAGGCTTTTCTCCAAATTCCTCACCTAGAGCAACCCTGACTGCTGGTGCTGTCTGTACAACAAGAACTTTGTTATGCTTGTTTATTTCATCCATAACCTGTCTAAATTCCATTCTCTCAGTTATTGCTCCGACAGGACAAAGATAAGCACATTGCCCACAATTAATACAGTCTGTTGCAGAAATCGGTGCACCAAAAGAAGGTAGGGGTAACGAATCATGCCCTCTGTTTGTCATAGAAAGTATTGAAAGTCCTTGAAGTTCTTCACATGCACGAACACATCGTCCACAATTAATACATTTATTCATGTCTCTAAATAATGAAGGGCTGCTTTCGTCATAGGGTTCATTTTTTAATTCTTTTGGGAACATATCCTGAACATCATATTGATATATAAGATCCTGAAATTCACACTTTCCATTGACATCACAGGTCATACAGTCGTTGGGATGACTTGAAAGTAACAATGCAAGATTAAATCTAACAGCTTTCTCTACTCTGTCACTGTTAGTCTTAATAACCATGCCATCATCTACATATGTTGAACACGCCGGGCTAAGATTTTTGGCACCTTCAACTTCTACAACACAAACCCTGCATGAACCAACAATTGAAAGTGAAGGATGATAACACAACGTTGGAACATCCATTCCTATTTCTCTTAAAGCCTCAAGAATAGTTTGACCTTCTGTAACTTCATGCTTTTTACCATTAACAGTAATTGTTATGGGCACCAAAAAGCACCTCCATTCAATATTTTAGCGACTTTGTGAATTTTCTATCAATTAATTCTATCATATTTATTCTGAATGTACAGTCTCAAATCTTGAAAATACTATTAAGCAAAGTTAATTTTAAAAGGAATTATGTTCACATCACGTAATTTCTAAACTAAGCTCTTTCGTTTATACTTTTAATATCTATAAATTATATGAATGAGTTTAAAACTACCTTCTTTGAGTAACAAGAACATTCTTTTACTATCAATACATGAAATCGTTGGTAGTTAAAATACAAATAAAGATTCGGCACTTCACAAACAAAAAAATTTGCTAAAAAAATTGCTTCGTTTGTTACTCACAAAATGGAATGGTATTTTTCTACAAAAATGAAGTATTTAAGAAATATCCATTAAAAGCTGTTAAAAAACTTCAGCTGTCTATCGACAGCGAGACAATGCCAAGTGTTATACTTTTTATTGATATGAAACAATATGCCCCTTTTTTATTTTTATACTAGTTATTAATTCTTGGAGGTAAGAAAATGTCTTATAAGGCTTCTGTAATTAGGGTCCTTGAAGAGGCTTACGATGCCGAAACATCAGATACTGTTGTCAATTGCTGTAAAATTTTGGAAAATAATGGTTATGAAGTTGTTGAGAAACTTGATGTTGAACCTGTTATGAGTGTTATTAAAGATATGGTCTACAACAGCACACGTGAAAGTGACCTTGTAATTATTCTGGGCGGAACAGGACTGCTGTTTGAAGATGTATCTCCTGAAGCACTACATTCAATAATAGACAAACAAGCTACCGGTATTGAAGTTGCAATGATACACAATGCATTAAAGAACGATAGTTCATTATCCTTGTATCGCTGCACAGCTGGTACCATTAGTAATTCATTTGTTTTATGTATTCCAGGTTTCAAGCGTTCTTTATCATGGTTTCTCGACCCCATTATTGAGCCTGTCAAAACGTTAATTGATTTGTGGAAGGAAGGATAAATGTTCTACGAAAAATTGAGGGATAAATATATAGCAATTGATGGTGTAATTGGCGTAGGCAAAACAACTCTAACAAAATTCTTATGTCAGCAATATTCTTTACCCATGATATTGGAAGTAGTAGAGGAAAATCCATTCCTTTCGAAATTCTACGAAGACATGGAAAGATGGGGTTTTCAAACTCAATTGTTTTTTTTAGTAAGCAGATTTGACCAGCAGGAAATCCTCAAAAAAATACTCTCAAGGGGAAGAGGCCTTGTTTCAGATTATACCTTCGAAAAAGATCAGTTATTTGCTCATCTGACCCTAAAAGGTGATCACTTGAAACTCTACGACAGAATTTTCAATATACTTTATGAGCAAGTTCCAAAGCCAGATCTAATTATATATCTCTACGCATCAATAGATATTCTTATGAGCAGAATAGCTTTAAGAGACAGACCCTTTGAAAGGAAAATGAGCAGAGATTACATAAGTATGTTGCATGACGCCTATGAAAATCATTTCAATAAATACAGTAGTGAAAACAGTACAAAAATCCTTAGAATTGATACTACCAATATAGATTTTGTAAAAAAAGAGAAAGATCAGAAAAGAATTCTTGAAGCTCTGGAGGAAAAACTTTAATGATACTCGGGATCTGTGGAAATATTGGTGCAGGAAAATCTTCATTAACATCTATTTTAAATGATAGAGTGGGTTTTGAAGCTGTATATGAAGCAGTTGACACCAATCCATATCTTGAAGACTTTTATAATGACATGAAACGCTGGAGTTTCCATTCACAGTTATTCTTCTTAATTAAAAGATTCGATTTCCTGAAAAAGGTCAATGACAGGGGAACGATAATTGTTCAGGATCGAACAATTTACGAAGATGTAGAAATATTTGCTCGAAACCTTTTTCTTATGAATTATATCGATGAAAGAGACTGGGAATTGTACAAAGAAACGTTCAGCACGCTTGTGGATCACCTTAAGAAACCTCGGGGAGTTGTATATATTAGATGTTCAGTAGACACATTGAATGAAAGAATAAAAAAACGGGGCCGGGGTTTTGAAAACGAGATGAACAGGTCTTACCTTGAAAGATTAAATGAACTATATGAAAGCTGGTTTAGCAGCTTTAGAATTGCAAAAAAACTAATAATTAATGGAGACAAATATGATTTTGTTGAAAATCAACCCCATAGAGAAAGTGTTATTAATATGGTACGAAATTTTGTGGTTTCACTATATGATGGAATACAGGAAGAATTATTCAATGATAAGATCAAAGGTTCTCTTGTAAAAAGGAAATATCAGTGAATCTTATACCCACTTTTTCACAGGCTCCATCCATTTCTTTATCATTTCCTATCATCAATGATTTCTCAGCCTTACTGTTTGTATTTTTCAGTATTTCAGTGTAGTAATCAGTTTGAGGTTTCACATAATGACTATTTTCCATTGTGGTTATATATTCGAACTTCTCTGGATCAACATCTATCCATTCCAAGCGTTTTGTTATAGCTATTTCTGGAAAAATAGGGTTTGTAGCCAATATAAGTCGATTATTTTTAGCCTTCAGATAATCCACAAATTTTATTAAATCTCTTCGGGGAATTATGATATTTTTCAATTCATTATAAGTCGTTTCATAAAAATTCATGAAAAAATTCATTACCTGTTCTTTGTCTTCCATTCCGGATATTTTAGCAAAATTATCCATATATCGATCATAATTATTTTTCCAATCTTCAGTACCTTCTAAAAGGCAATTCAATGCACTAAATAAAGCATTTTTTAGGATTTCTTCTTCCAGAAAACCATTATTATATTTCAATAAAAGACGTACATACTCTCTAGCAAAATCTTCATCATCAATAGTGGTAAGTGTTCCATCAAGATCAATCATGTATGTTAGTTTTTCAGCAGTCATTTTATCTCTCCTTCAAGAATTTGTTTTTGGTTTTTCTTAATCAAAATCGATTATATAGTAAAATAGCCGTTGAAAAGCTATCTTTTGTAAACTATAATGTTAAGGTATTTATGAAAGGAGGATTCAAATGTCTAAAGTCTGTTAAATATGTGGAAAAAGACCTACAACTGGTAATTCTGTCAGTCACTCTAACAAAAGAAACAAACGATGGTGGAGACCGAATGTTCAGAAAGTAAAGGTTAA
>JAYEJL010000058.1:0-15083 GCA_034660555.1 Thermotogota bacterium | reverse complement strand
AGGTTCCCAAGTTCCTAATCAGAGCCTGTACCAGGGTCACGCCACCTCTATGCCGGCCACCATCTGGAGAGTAAACAGGTTCCCTCCAGATTTGTCCCGGATTCTTAGCCCCAATCCGGTTTCGATGACACTAGTAAATGTTACGACACGTTCACGGTGATTCACTTGTATTTGTCTCCTCTGGCACTTACCTGATAGGATCGTGTCCCGCCTTTTCCGTAACGCTCACTACCATGGCTCTTTACCACAGCAGCTTACGGTGGTTTGAAGCCTTCACCTGTATGACGACTTCGAGGGGCCCTCCCTCATCTCCGATTAAGCATGGCTCGAAAGCAAAGACCTCCTTCTTGTCTTCTTGGCACACGACTAAGTGTAAGCGCTGGATAATGGACGTGGTTTTTTCTCGGCTCTCGTCTCCTTGGTTCTTCTCGCTTTCTCGTATTAATTTTTGTTGTTCTTATCAGATCTCGAGTCTCAGATCTCTTTCTATAGGCTTACCACGTTCTCATACCAATGAGTTGTAACTCACTTGAAGTGGTAGCAGAACTGTCATCAACAAGATTGTTAGCAACTAAAATTAGAGACTCAAGTGCATTTTTCCAACCCTTGTCATTTCCCGTATTGTCGTAATAAATAAGATTTCCATCTGCATCAAATGTATTAGCTGTTAAAGATCCGAACGTAAAAAACTGAGATGTAACCCCTCCAGTTATTACATCTGTTAAATCAGGGAAAGAGATATCTCCTCCCGTTCCTCCGTCTTCAAAGGCCATAATATCCCCAGAAAGAAATTTAACGCCATGAGTTCCATGTTCATATTCCATTATTGCATCTCCACCTATCGAAACGAGATCAAGTTCATCGTTTTCGTTACTTTCTATCATTTCAGTAATTACATCTTTTGTAATATCCAGTGGATGATTTGATACTTTTGATTCTCCATTTCCATTGTTAACAAATTCATATATTTCATCATAAACAAGGTTTGTTCTTATGTGGATATCCCCGCAAACAGTTAATGAATACTTGCCGTCAACTCTGGTAATTTTATGAGGGTCATCACCAATTGCAATATTCCCGTTTATTTGCAAATGAATTTTAGATGAATTAGCCACCGTTGCCGGTATTGTGAGAATATTATTGCCAACAAAACTTTCTCCTTCACCTATAGTGTCAAGTTGTCTAATATGCATTCCATCAGCATCAAAATCAACATAAAAATTCTGGTCAGTTGTATTCGTGGCATCTATTATATAAAGAGTATCTGTATTGAAAGATTCTGGCCATGTGTTTTTATTATTTATGTAAGCTGTTGTTGAAGCATCTGGTGGTAAAGACGACAGATGTTCTTCTTTCCAGCCTTCTATAATTTCAGATGCATTCTCTGTACTTGTTGCTGTAAACCAGTTATCCAAGTCTCCTGAATAATCTCCGATTATAGTCAAACTTGAAGCTTCAAAACTTGGGTAGATGATTTCTGCTGGAGTGCTGGAATCAGTTAACCTAATTAAGACATCACTTAGAATGGTCGCTCTACCAAAAACAAGATCTCCCTCAACTTTATTACCATTTAAACTGTGCATCTTTGCTAGGTCTCTTGAAAGTTCACCCAATCTGACAGCCGGTAATGAAGGATTAGCTAAATATGACAAAAGACCTACAGAATACCTCTTTCTTTCATCACGTTCAGCTATACCAATAACAATTCTTTTATTACCTACCGGATAAACATAGGATCTTATATCATACCTTCCGTCACCAAAACCAGGTGATGACTTATATCCCTGAATATCTGTAGATAAATCTAAACAGGAACTGAATTCATCTAAATCCCCTAAAAACATCCCCCAATAGCTACCTTTGATTCCTCCTCTATTTGTAACATAATCTTTGAAATCATCAATGCCAGACCATGTGGCATTAAACGATGGAGAAGACTTTTCGAAAAATTCATAACTGGCTGCTTCAACAACATTTGAAGCAATATTTTGTTGATTTGCAATAATATTATAAGACTGTATTTTATCTGTAGTTCTTGAGACATGCAATCCAGCTACAAAAACCATGATAGAACCAAATGTCAGTAAAATCAATGTTAAAGGTAAAACAAATCCTTTCTTTAAATGATCATTTCGTGAAGATGACCACATAGACATCCTCCTCTTTACCTGACTTCGTATCTTCAAGAAGTACATGAACAGTCGTTAGATTAAATGAACTTCCTGAAATAGTTGCATCAGGTGTCTCTTTGATAATTATGTCATCATATCCAGAATCACTTATTCTACTTTCTAAAGCAGGTTTTAGCTTATTTTCAAAATAGGCCGAAATAGTTTCCGACTTTATTGCATCCTTTAAATTGCTATCATGTCTAATGTAATCATTAACAAGGTTTTTTACTGCGCTAATTTCGGATACTCTTGCGGCTGCGAGAGATAGTCGTTTATATTGAAGTATCATTGATACCCCAAAAGTAACAAAAATAGCAAGAATAGCAAGAACAATTACTGTTTCAATTAATGCGAAACCTCTTTTTTCAGTGCTAATAGAACCTCACCGCCCCCGATGTGTATTTGCTGGTAATGGGTTTTGTTTTCTCTTCATCATAATAATAAGTGAATGTTGCAGCATAAGTTACATATTCTCCTGCACTAGGAATGACAAAGGAAAAGTCATCTACATGCTTTGCCAGAGTTTGTTGTTGTGTACTACCACTATCTCCTTGATAATAGTGAACTACTTCTTTTTCATCTGGTAAATAAGCAATGGTTGATACCGATGTCATCCATACGGGGTCGCTCGTGATTGGTACACTATCAGTTAATACAATATAAGATAAGGTAGCATCTTCATATGTTCTTTCTGCAATATCTGTTAATGTTGTCCAACTCTGCGAAACTATATACCTCATATTTGTGTGTAATTTTGTAATTTCCTCATCAAGCACCATAGTTGCGTTGAGCTGACTGGAAGTTTTAAATGTCATTGAAGAAACGACAGCAACAATTGCGAGCACTACAGATGCTACTGCCAGTACTATCAGTATTTCTGTTAAAGAAAATCCTCTTTTTCTTTTCATAACCGGTACTCCTTTATCCGGTTTAGTGTTCACCATCCGTTTGAAACAGTTTAATTATAACATATTTGTATAAATTCAAAGCGTTATCAAAACAGACTAAAAACCACTAACTTTCAAGAATTTCGTAAATTGAAAACAGTGTTCCTATGGACCATAATTGCGGTGAACAACTCGTAGGATATTCAACCGCTCTTTCTCCAGTAAGTTTTCGATCAAGCCCACTAAACAATTCAGGCAACCTTAGTCCAGGTGTTTTTTCAAGAGCATCCAAAAGAACTCTTGCTATTTTTTTTGCTTCAAGGTAATATCCATATCTCAACATCCCTATCATTATCAGAGAGTTATCATGAGGCCAAACACTTCCGTTATGATATGAAAACGGATTATATCGTTTCATTTTATTTGAAAGTGTTCTTATCCCCCAACCCGAAAAGAGCTCTGATGAAAGTAATCTGCTGACCACATGTTCTGACTTATTTTCATCTATTAGTCTACAGAACAAGCAATGACCGGGATTAGAGCTTATCGAATTCACCTGCTTGTTATTTCCATCCAGTGCGAAGGCATAGTATTTTTCATCTTCCATCCAGAAATCTTTATTGAAACGTTCTTTGAGATCTGAAGCAATGCTTTCATATTTGCGACTCTTTTCTTTATTACCAAATTTTTGGTAAATGAAAGACAACGATCTGTAAGCTGAATAGAGATAACCCTGAACCTCAACCAGCGCGACAGGAGGTCTGGCTATTTCTCCATCATTGAAGGTAACCGAGTCACTTGAGTCTTTCCATCCTTGTGATGTCAAACCTATTCTGGAAGTACTCTGATACTCAATATATCCATCTTTGTCTATGTCAGCATAATCTTCTATCCATTTTTCTGCAGCTTCTATTCCAGACAATAATTCACCTATTGTTGAAAGATCGCCCGTCTCTTCCAGATACTCACCAGCCAGTACAATGTACAGTAGCGTTGCATCAACAGTTCCATAATAGGATTTGAAGGGTATTTCCTCGCCTATTGACATCGGATTCAATCTCACTTCGTGCACTATTTTCCCGGGAACTGCGTCTGTAAAATCGTTTTCCGATTTTGCCTGAAAGGCATTATGTACCCTGAGAATCGTTTTAGCTATTTCAGGAAAGTATCGTAGTATCTGAAGAGCAAAGATTATACTGTCTCTTCCGAATATTGTCGCGTACCATGGAAGGCCTGCAGCTGGAAAATCACCAAATTCAGTGGTGACCATCAAAGATTTTAAATCTCTTAATCCCTGTCTTATTACAGGATTGTAAAAAGGTTCAGGATCATGTTCAAACTGTACAGGTCTGTCTTCAAGAATATCTTTGAATAGAAGTGGTTTTTTCAACGCTTTGTCAAGATGAATAAAACCAGTTAATGTGATCATTTCTTTTGGTTCAATACTTACGGACCCAGAAGGCAACGAATCGCGAACTTCATATTTAGTAGTCTCATCTTCATATGTATTACCTTTATCTGTTAAATCAGCATTATGATTTTTTTCTACAACTCCAAGATGTGCTTCATTTCTGGCTCTTATGGAAAAAATATCTTCATATGTTCTAATCATTTCATAGCCAACGTTAATTTCAACTGGTTGCATAGAAAAATTATGGATTTCTAATTCAACTTCCAGATTATTACCGGTGGCATTTAATTTCTCTACTACCTCAATGTCATAATGAAGGGCATCGGGAACAGATTTTGAAAGGTAGACATTCTCCATTCCATACCAGTAATGATCGGTATGAAGTTTACGCAAAACGCTACCAATATCCAGTTGAATCCTGGAAATGTATTTTGTATCCTCAAGATATATTCCGGTAGCCACATCTCTGCTTTCATCAATTACTCCCCAGTCATCTGTAACAACCATTAAATTACCATTTTTGAAGATATTCATATTATGCACCTCTAGTAAATGCTTTTCTCCTTTATGGTATCATTCTTTTCTTGAAATTTAGTTCATAAGAAAATCCTATTTTTTATAACTAAATAATAATTAATACTAATGGCTTAGATCGGAAGAAACATAACTAATCACGAATTACAAAACTGGTATTCTTTAAACACACTGTGTAACTCTTGAAAACTCACTTACGAAATTCAAGTGTTTGTTTATTCATAATAAAGATAAATACACACACAATGAAACACTGACACCTTGAATAATAATATATTATTGAAAAAACTAAAATTCTTCTAATAAAAAACTTAACCTGCTTCTATAATCGATTATACTTATTATACTCTGATAAATAGGCACAAAAAAAGGGGATAATTTAATTGTAGTAGAAGGTTTTTATTTTTTTTATATACTTATTCAGTCAATGGATTTTTTGCATTTTTAATTTAATCAATCTTATAAGCCAAAACTTTGGTTTAAATTTACTGTAAATTTGTCGAGGGGTTAGCTTTAATAAGTGTTTCACCAGGGAGGAATTATTATGATTAAAGTTACTACTTTAGGGAATTATAGTGTTTATAGTGAGAAACTGGGTCTTGATATTCTAGGTAGCTATTGCAAATCAGAGAAAGGGTGTGAGCTTTTTAAATATCTCCTAGTAAACTATGGGCAAAAAATAAAAAAAGAACATATATTGGAACTATTCTGGCTTGGAATGGATGAGAAAAATGCAAGACAAAATTTGAGTTCAACATTATACATAATACGTCGTGCTTTTGACAGGGTACTTGGCAGAAGTTCTGGAAAGAAAATTTGCAGATCAACCAATCATCCATGTTGGCTTACTTTTGATAAGAATTTTTGGTACGATGTTGTCCAATTTAGAAAAGAAATAGATATGGCAAATAAAACTTCTAACCTTGATGAAAAAATTGATCATTTAGTTAAGGCTTCAATAATATATGCCGGAGACTTTATGATTGAGGATACTGATAACGAATGGATCATTCCAATAAGAGAAGAACTTAGAGAAATTGCAATAGCCTCTTTAGTAGAACTTATAGAACTTCTATACAAAGATAATAAATTGAACGAAAGCATGTATTATACAATTCGACTACTGCAAATTGTTCCACATAATGAAAATGGAATAAACAACAAAATAAGGATTCTTGAATCTCAGGGTAGATTGGCAGAAGCAAAAAGGACATTTTCCAAGTACTCAAAATTCCTAGAAAAAAAGATGTACGATAAATCTTTTCAGAAGATGAATAAAGCTATAAATGATGAAATGGAAAAAAATAAAGAAGATATTAATATAAAGAACGACTTGTATCATAATAAAATATCAACTAGTCAGGATAATAGGAAAGGCGCGTTGTTTATGGATTTCAAAATCTTCATGAAGTTATCTAAATTCGAATCCCTTCAAAGAGAACCTAGAGGAGCTATTTTATCTTTTAATATAGAGGGTTTTGAGAAACTCAATGAAGAAAAGAAAACTAAACTTATTCAAGCTTTGGGTTCTACATTAAGAAGAGGCGATGTAATAAGCTATCAGCACGATAAGGTATACATACTTCTTATAAAAAGCGGTAATGCTTTTACAAGAAATGTGCAAAAAAGAGTAATAGAACAAGAAAGTTTCACAAATCTTGTTAAGAATTTTGGAATGAATTTGATGAGTGAAGTTTATAATTTGAAAGATTATAAAGACTACTTACTCTTTGAATCATTAACTTAGCAAGAAAGTATCTTCGATAATGTTTCATGTTACTCATATATTGACTGCCTTGACCCCAAAATAGGCTAGATATAAAAGGCATTACTTCTTTGAAGCACTTCTTTATCTGCACTGTTAATTTAGATATATTCAAATTGAGGTCAGCGTTCATTAATACCCATCTTTACGATAGAATATTGATATGAAGAAAAAAACAATGGCTACATTGCTGGTGATAACATATTTTGTTATTGTTACTTACATATATTTTGCCCCAATAAGTTTGGAAAAGTTTGGTAACGGCGCAGATAAGGTTTTCCATTTTTTGGTATTCTTTTGTGGTGGAGGAGTTTACATCGCGCTCTACCTTTTGAAAATTTCTCGGAGATATAAAGTATGCTTGCTTGTTTCGTTGCTTGTAGCTCCTTTTTTACTTGAGGCGGCGCAAGATGTCGTTTCATACAGAGTATATGACCTAATGGATATGTTCTATAACTATGCAGGATTGGGTGCAGCGCTATTAACTATTGCAGTTTATCTAATAATAAGAAAGGTTATTTCTGATAAAAGAAACAACTCTTAAGCTTTTTTTCTTTCTTACCATACATTCTTCTGTCAGCACAGGATAGCAGTTCCGAAAAAGTTTTCCCATCAACAGGAAAAGTAGAAACTCCGATGCTTCCTGAAATATTGTAATATTTACCTTCTATATCAAAAGGTTCTTCTATTAATTTCTTAAGCCTCTCAGTAACATTTTCAGCTTTATCTTTATCCGTATCTGGAAGTAAAAATAGAAATTCATCACCGCCCAGCCTTGCTACAACATCGCTCTCTCTCAAGAAATTAGTGAATCTCTGTGCAAATTTTTTCAATACAATATCTCCGAGATCATGTCCATGCTTGTCATTTATTGCCTTAAACCCATCAAGATCAAGGTATAGTAAACTTAGTTTAGAATCATTACGTTTCATCAGCGCAATATATTGTCTGGCCTGTTCAGCAAGCATTCTTCTATTGGGAAGATTTGTTAGCGGATCATGTTTGGACAAGAAAAGCAGCTGCTCACTCTGTTCGTGCAGTGCTTTTTCAAGTCTTATCCTTTCTATAAGATTACCAACCTGCTGTCCAAAAATCTTGGCCATCTGTACTGCGTCATGATCAAAGGCTTTTTCAGTTTCAAAGTTGTCAAGAGTAAAAAAGCCAACAATATCATTATCGATTGTGATAGGAATAGACAGCATACATTTTATCTTCTTTATTTTCCCGGCAAATAAAAATTTGTTTTTTCTTTCCTCATCTAACTCTTCATCTTTTGAAAAATCCGTCACGATTTTTACATTTTTACCGTTGCCCTGCACCAGCTCTTCAGGTGTTAAGTGCAATTTTTTTAGCTGTTCATGATCATATCCAGCAGTTGCTTTATAACTAAAACAATTATCTTTACCCTTTAAAAGTAACGAACCCGCCTGCGCACCACTGATAACATCTATTGATTTTTCTAGAAGACGTTCATAGATATTTTCTTTTAACCCAGAGTTAAGAACATCATTTACGATATTGAGAAGTATTCTATTAAAGTCAGCCCATTTCTTCAGTCTCTTTTCAGTTTCTTTTCTCTTCGTAATGTCTCTGGTGATTGACAGAATTCTTTCTTTATCGATCAAAACAAACCTGACCTCGTAAAATCTCCTTCCCACAGGTGCTTCAAGATCATAAACAAGTTGCTGAATATCACCTGTCTCAAAAGTTTCGTTGATTTTTGAAAAGATCAGTTCTATCTGATCTTTGGAAAAACCTACATCTTTAATGTTAGAGCCTATTATCTTTTCAGGGGTGATATTAAGATCTTTGTATGATTTCGCTTCAAAATCCAAAAAATATCCTTCGCGATCCATAACAAAAATGATATCCGGCAATGCTCTCAATATAGCTCTGCTTTTTTTGAACTCTTCTCTCATTAATTCTTGTGATTCCTGCATTTCTGAAATCAAACGATAAATTCCCAGAACACCCACAAATTTTTTATCAAAATAAACGGGAGATGTTAATACTGAAACTGATATCTTCGTTCCATCCTTCTTTTGTCTGACTGTAATATATGTGAGTTGTTTCCCCTTTCTTGTTTCTTCCGTTATGTACCTGGCTTCACCTATTAATTCTTTGTCTCTGGCAAGAACTTCGTCTATGTTCATGTCAATAAGTTCATTTTCCGGATACCCGAACATTTCACAAAATTTTTTGTTCACTCTTATAACCCGGTAATTTTCATCACACAATACTATTCCTTCTGGACTACACTTAAAAAGAGCATCTAGATGCGACCATTCATGATGCATGAGTTATTCCTCCGAAAGTAAAAACATTATAAGTTCTTCTTAATAAACATATCTTTAATCCTCAAATACTTTATCAATAATTGTGGTATATAGAAAATTTTCATATGTAGTGTATAGCTCTCCATCAAGGCCATTTTCTTTCATTAAGCTCTCTTCTTTAGATATTGCAATATTACCTCTCAATTCAATTCGAAAAGCATCTTCCAGTTCCTCAAAAGTATATTGATAATTATAAGTTGTGTTTACATCTATTTGTTGAAATCCTTCAGGGAGTTCTTTTCTTAAATAATAATAGCCCCTTATTGCAAAGATAATTTGTGAAAGCTCTCTATAAACAAGTTCAGTGGTTTCAATATTGGTCGTTTGAACTTCTGTCTGGCTATTGGAAGAAGTTAGATAAGATTTAAAAACAAATTCATAGACAAGCACACCACATATTATAGCAAGCAATACGGTCATTATTAAAAGAAGCAGTTCAATCTTTTTTATGTGTTTCAAATGAATACCCCCTTTTATAATAAAAATTATACACGTACTCAAACTAATAAAAAAAAGGTCCTTTTCAGGACCTATTAAACGTACTTGGGGGGTTATTGCTCTTAGCTTCTCCAAAGGGGGGGTGCGGGTGTTAAAGTATGAATAAATTTCCTTTCATCAACATTGAGATCTTTACCTGTTCAATTTCTTCTGAAATATCTTTTCCATTTCTTATTACTATTCTTTTTTTCATTTTTCATTCCTCCTTTATGGAAGATTCATTTTTGCTTTTCATTTTAATAATATCACTGAGTTCGATATTTGTCAAACTTTGTATGTTAAGAATCGATAACGATCGAACATATTTTGAGTTAATTTCTCAGGTTTTTTCTTATGTATATTTTTTAAATTTCCCTACTACAAACAACTACATTAAATAATACAATTAATCACAAAACAAAATATGATATAATTTGATTGAAATCGAACTGGGGGCTCATTATGGAAATTACGGTTTATGGTTCGGAATTGATCGAATTATGTGTATCTTTTGTCCATATAAATTTCAAAAAACAGCTCAAAGACTATAAAAATAGTCTAATGATAAAACAAAGAAAACCAAAAAAGCTTGAAACGTTCACACAGCTATACAACAAGAATACCAGCTGGGACCTTAAAACCACAGGAAATTTTCTTTCTGAAATACGTGAATCCAGCCTCATCTTACTCCCACCAGAAAAAACCTGGAAACGCAAAGACATTATATCTCTCTCTGAAACAATTAATTATATAGATTACGATTTTGAAAATCTCTCAAAAAGATTATTGGAAAGCTTGCTTATGGTAAAATTCAGCTTTTCAAGAAAACGTGCACACTCCTTTATCAGCAATAAAACCAGAATCATAGATTTCTTGCAAAACGCTTCTGGCAAACTATCAAAACCAACCATATGGTTGTTGCTGCAAATGGCAATGTTTCCTGACTTTGCAAAACAAATGCTAAAAGAATCGTTTTCTAAAATATATGAATTATTCGATAAATCTGGCATGAAAAAAGAATGTACAGATTCTCTCCAGAATAAATTTGATTCTTTATCTTCAAAGAGGCTTGAAGAGATTGTTTCTTGCGTTGTAGATAAAAATAATTTTTCTTTGGATAAGAATTTACCTTTGCATATGGTGGTTCAGCATAGTTTGCCATATTTTGGCATGCCACTTTTAAAACAACAGGATAAGCAGATTTTTGTCGTGGGTGATACCTTTGAAGAAATTGAGAAAATGTTACCGGGTTTTTCTGGTCACATCGTCAAGACTACCCTTAAAATCCTTGCTGATCCAACACGTTTTAAGCTAATACAAATTCTCGCAGACGAAGACCACTATGTAGATGAGCTGGCAGGTATGTGTAATGTATCAAAATCAACGATTTCCCATCATCTTTCACTACTCGCTGAATGCGAACTTGTTGATAAAATACGTGAAAATAAAAAGGTGTTCTATTCTTTGAAAAAAGAAAGACTGGAAAGATTTTTAAATGCATTCGACAAGATGTTCATCAAGGATAGTGATGAATTATGAACATTATATATGGTTACTTCGAAATATATGACCTTACAATGGCTATATATTATGTATATAACACTTCATCTGTAGAGAAAGCATTAAAAGTACTCGGGGTTGATTTCAAACCTTCAAAGGAGCTTACGAAATTCAAGGCATTATTGAACGAAAACATGGATTGGTCTACAAGGATTTATACAACATTTATGAATGAACTTGGTGTTATAGCTCCTATACTATTTCCTGTGAAAATCAAAATGACTGATAGGTCGATTGTTACCATAGAAGACACACTTTGTCCCTCAAAGGAGCATTTTGAAAAAATCAGAGAACGTTTTATAAAAGTTCTTGCTGTTAGAAGACTCAACGCTACCTTCGAGGAACTAACCAATCTTTTAGAAAACGATTCAAATAAAGTAAGAGATAAAGTAAATGAAATCTCGGGAATAAGCAACAATTCAAGATGGTTTATCAATCAGTTACTATTTTTCCCGGACACTGCCCGAGACTTTCTCGATGCAAACACTGAAAGATTGCTTAAGTTATATGAAGAATCAGAATTAAGAAATCGTAATCTCTCCAGTGTAAAGAAATTCATGGAAAAAACTACCAGAGAGAGGGTTACTGAATCTATAACCAATTACTTTGACTATTATGGACTATCTCCAGATTCTTCTAAACCTCTTTATGTTGCACTACAAAACTCTGTATCAAGAACAAATTCTGGTTTAATGAGTTATCCTTCTTTTCATCTGCTGATTCTTGGAATTGAAGAAATCACCCAGGACTTTGCAAAAAGAATTCCCACTGAAGAAAGGATGCAAAAACTTATAAAGGTAATTGGAGATAAAACACGTTTTGAAATATTAAGATATATATCAAATAAACCTTCCACACAAAAAGAACTTGTTAAGCACACCAGATTAAGCAAATCAACTATTTCTTATCATACAAGCCTTTTATTCAAGGCTTCATTGATAGATATCGATGTATTCAACAATGTTGCGCACGTAAGAAAAGATACATTCAAAAGAGTACTTGGCGATTTGAGAAAACTACTGAAATTAGGTGATTCTAAATGAAAAGAGCGGTTATTTTTGATATGGACGGAGTAATGATAGATTCAGAGTGGATTTACAAAAAGGCATGCCAGAATGTACTCAAAAAATATGGAAAAGAAGCAAATGAAGATTTATTTAAAGCCCAGATGGGAAGAAGCATGGATGAAGCACAAAAAATAATTGTGGAAATGACCGGTATTGATATTGAACCCGAAAAAATTGGAAAAGAATACACAAATGAATATCTCAGATTATCAAAGAAATTACTAAAACCCAATCCTGGATTATTTGATCTGATAAACACTTTAAAGGATAGAGTTTTATTAGCAGTGGCATCTTCAACAGAGGAAAAAGTGGTTGAAAAAATACTAGAGAGGTTCGAAATCAAAGATACTTTTTCAGCCATTACAGGTGGTGACAAAGTAAAACATTCCAAACCGGAACCGGAAATATATTTACTCACTTCCAGAAAACTTGGAATAGATCCTGATAATTGTATTGTCATCGAAGACTCTCCTGTAGGAATAGAAAGTGCAAAAAAAGCTGGTATGAGCGTATTAGCCTTAAAAACAGAGCATAACAGAAATATGGATATTTCACAGGCTGATAAGCAATTTGATAGTCTCAATGATATAAATGATTATCTTAATGAAATTGTTTAGCACTTTAGTTTAGTCCCGGGTTAAAAGAAATTTTTCAAATTTACTTCTTCTTTTATTTCTGGAATAATTACCGGTTCAGGCGAAGTCATTATGACAACTACCCCGGGACCATGACCGGTACTGTAACAATTCGAATGTACAACGACCCCAATTGAGATTGCGTTCTCTTTATAACCGCCTACACCAAAGCTATTGTTATGGTTCTCTATAGCTACAAAATCACCTATTTTCAATTTTGTTAGGCCCAATCTTTCCATAAGCTTTTGATCATGGGTGATTATGTCGTAATCTGTGCCTCCTGGATTTCTTGAACCAACTCCCGAGCCCATAAGATATCCCGGGATTTTCGTGACTACGGGAAAATGAATTTTGCTCTCTTTTTCAGTCAAAGAAAGCTTTTCAAGAACCTCAGGATCTATATTAAAGATTTTAACGTTTGGGTAATCTTCAAGCTTAAGACCTTGACCCCACGCCTTTATCTGTATCTTATCTCCGATTGCAAGTTTCTCCTTAACATCTCTAGGAAAATATACAAGAACGTGATTTATGCCCCCATGCTTTCCTATAACACGTCCTTTCTCATCCTTTGCGTCTCCTGTGATCACAAAGGCTTCATTCCCTATGCAGGAATATGTCATATAGGCATTCCCTTTTTCTTTATCAAAATTCTTCGTTGAAACATCCGGTTCTATGTGGTCACCTGCTACTTCAAAAGCATTGTCTCCCAGAGCAAAGTTGTATGTAATTCCACCTGTTCCTGGAGTTAAATGAGGTTTTCCCTCTGCATCAAGTCTAAATGGAGAGCTTGTTATAGGATGAGCAATTTCTCCCATAACGGAAATCTTAATCACCCTGTCCACATTAGTTGTTAAACTCATCAGCTTTACCTCCCTAAAATGTTTTCTCATTATTATAGTACACTATTTCTGACAGTAGATAAAAATTCAGGGCTTTTGTAATTATCAAATTGTGTTAGTATTAAAGTTATAGATAGAAAAGGATGTGAAAATATGTTTGCAAGAGCTTTCGAAATAGCAAAGGACTTCACAAATCCTGTGGTTGTACTTACAAGGTTTTCAGATGGTAAAGTTAATGCAAGTTGCGGTTCTTTCATAATACTCAACGAAGAAGGATGGATAATTACAGTTGCTCATCTGTGGCAATCTTACTTTCAGTACAAAGAACAAAAGGAAAATCCTGATAAAGAATACGATAGACGAATACTAAATCATTCATTCTGGTGGGGAAAAGATGGTCGCGTTTTAAAAGAAGTAAAAGCATACCCTGAAAGCGACCTGGTTATTGGAAAACTAGTACCATTTTCTCCAAATGAGATTAATTGTTATCCAGAATTCATTAATGAGGAAGAAATGTCCATCGGTACTAGTCTCTGCAAAATCGGTTACCCCTTTTCCAACATCAATGCGAGATTTGATGAACAAAAAGGAAACTTCGTAATGGATGCTAAAACACTTCCATCTCTTTATCCTATTGAAGGCATTTACACAAGAAAAGTTATCTCAAAAGCCTTTAAAGATTCAAAGAAAACCCTTGCTTTCATTGAAACTTCTACTCCAGGATTTTTTGGTCACAGTGGCGGACCAATAGTTGATATAAATGGCAAACTCTGGGGTATTCAAAGCAGAACAGTACATATTCCTCTAGGGTTCAGTCCAAAAATACGAAAACAGGGCAAAATTGTTGAAGAAAATCAATTTCTTAACGCTGGCTGGGGTATACATCCTAAGGTTATAAAAGAACTACTTTCCAGCAACAACATCTTTTAAAGGAAATCATTAATTCTAATAAAACCTGATTTTTCGTTATATAATATGATTTAATCATTTATTTGTGACACTCCACAGGGCAAGCTCCGTGGCTTCTGCTTAGTTTTCTAGGTATTCTTTTTCTTGCTTCGACGACGACTCCAACGAATCATCTCTACAAGCGTTAATTCCGCTGCGCCCCAACGTATTAAAACCTCCTGTTTATATATGTATTTACTATCATATTTAGAATTTGTCAAGTGCTCTTTTTAATTATTTTGCCAATTCATCCCCGATGCAAGCATACGGGGTTTTCTTGGCAGTTTTTTATAACAAACAGTGTAAAATGAGTGCTGTAAAAAGAGAAAAGCCCTGTATCCTATAATAGGACAAACCTATATAAAGGAGGGATACAGGGCATGAAACTAAAGAATATTATACAACAGTTTCTAGTAGAAAACGAGGAAGGATTGAAACAACTATTCACCTATT
>JAYEJL010000057.1:0-57515 GCA_034660555.1 Thermotogota bacterium | reverse complement strand
TCACTCCCTGGTTACCTCCTTTGAGAAGAATATCTCTATTATCCTCCTCAATGAGGTCTATTTTGCCCCAGGGTATGGGGTCAATTTTTTATGAGCCAGGGGGGTCAGGTCTATTAGACCATATACAATCACCTTCAATACAAGTTTATATGAATCTCTTATCTTCTACAAGTGCTGAACAAAACCAACAAAAACTCTACAATCATTTTTATAAATAAATATCATGCTTAAATGCATTATTGCTCATCCAAATTGCTAAAATATGCTTCAATTTTTCAACGTGAAACAATCTTCCTCTGATGCTTTTTTGCTCAAGATGTGCAATTCATTTCATTATATGAAAGAATTTGCATGCAAATTCTTTCATACTATTTATTTTGTAGTTTTCCATTTATTAGCGTAAGTGACTTTCTAACAATATAACAGTTAAATATTGACTCACTAAGTAACTGCTGGCATACAGTTGCTATAAACAATATATGAAAATTAATACCAGCTGAGTAAACAACTGAAATATTATTTTTTCGAAAGCTGGAACATTTTGTGATTGTAAACAAGTCTTAAAGCTAGATAGATATTTGATAAATTTTCAAAAAACCAAAAATTTCAGGGGGTGCATGTATGAGACTGAGTTTTTCTGAAACTGGAAACAAATTAAAATCTTCAATTATTAGAGAACTCCTAAAGGATGCCATGAATGAGGGCATTATATCTTTTGGTGGTGGTGTGCCCGACCCAGAAACATTTCCAAAAGAGAAATTGGCAGAAATAGCAAAAGATGTTGTTCTTAATGAATACAAAAGATCATTGCAGTATGGCCCTACAGAGGGTGACCCTTTATTCAGAGAAACATTCCTTGAGTTTCTTGAAAAAACGGAAGGAATATCAGGTCTAAATGAAGATAATATTCTCATAACAGTTGGTTCTCAAAGCGCACTTCACCTGTTATCAACTGTATTCCTCGACAAGCAGAGTATTTATTTCGTTTCAAAGCCTGTATATCTCGGGGCTGCAAGCGCTTTTGTGATGAATTCTGAACGTTATGAATATCTCGTACTTCATAAAGATGGAATAGACATAGACGACCTCAGTAAAAGATTGAGTGAACTGGATAAAAAAGGAGAAATAGAAAACGTAAAATTTATCTATGTTGTTCCAAATTTTCACAATCCAGCTGGTGTTACATTGAGTCTGGAAAAAAGGAAAGCCATTATCGAACTTGCAGAGAAATATGATATTCCGATCATTGAAGACGACCCTTATGGAGAATTAAGATTTGAAGGTGAACGCCTTCCTTCACTGTTTAAACTGGCTGGAAAAGATCGGGTGCTGATGCTGAGAACTTTCAGTAAAATTCTTTCTCCAGGTATGAGATTGGGAATAGTCATTGGAGATAAGGATCTGATAAGAAAAATGGTTATGGCCAAACAGGCCGCAGACTTATGCACACCAAGCCTTACGCAAATAATTGCAGCAAGATTTCTACAGAAATACAACCTGAACGAATTGCTTAAGCCAACAATAAGACTTTATAAAGAAAAGAAAGATCTTATGCTGAAGGAACTTGAAAAGGCATTTAAAGATATGAACGGAGTTACATGGACAGAACCTGAAGGCGGATTATTCATCTGGCTTACACTACCTGAAGGGTATGACACGCTTGAAATGATGGATATAGCAAAGGAAATTGGTGTACTGTTTATACCTGGAAGTTCCTTCTCCCTCGACGGGAGTTGTGCCAATTCCATGAGATTATCCTTCTGCTTACCACCTGAAAAGGACATCGTCGAAGGTGTAAGAAGACTAAAGGAAGCTGTTGTAAAATACGGAAAGAATAAAAATCTCCTTTAAGGAGTGATCCAATGTATACTATTTTAGTAATTAATCCAGGTTCAACATCAACAAAAATCGCAGTATTTGAAGACGAAAAACCCGTATTCAAAACTGAATTAAAACACTCCAATAAAGAAAGCACTGAAGATATTGAAAAAATTATAAAAACACGCACTGATGACATCAGAAAATTCTTAAGGGAGAATGGTTATAAAAGGGATGATATTGCTGCCATAGCTTGCAGAGGGGGCATTCTGCCGCCTTTGACTGGTGGTACATATATTGTAGACGATGACATGGTTGACTATTTGCTTCATCAAACAACTGTTGACCATCCGTCTAACTACGCTGCTCCAATAGGCATGCAATTATCTCAGAAAGACATACCTGTATTTATAACTGATCCTATCTCTACTGATGAATTTATCGATGAAGCGAGACTTTCCGGTATACCCCAAATACAAAGACTAAGTCTTTTACACACATTGAACATGCGAGCAGTCTCCTACAAAGTCGCAAAGGCTTTTGGAAAGAATATTGAAGAACTCAATATGGTAGTTGCCCACCTTGGTGGTGGTATATCAGTTGGCCTGTTACTTAAAGGAAGATTCGTTGATGTAAACAACGCTACTGGCGAAGGCCCCTTTAGTCCAAACAGAGCTGGAGAATTACCTGTTGTAGATCTCGCAAAAATGTGCTTTAGCAAGAAATATACCAAAAAGGAACTACTAAAAAGATATAACAAAGAAGGTGGATTGAAAGCCTACCTGGGAACAAATAGTTTGAAGGAAGCGCTTAAAAATACAGATGACTTTTCCAGACTAGTTGTTGATGCCATGGCGTATCAGATAAGCAAAGAAATTGGAGGAATGTGCGCAGTCGCTGGAGGAGATATTGATGCCATAGTTCTAACAGGTGGAATGGCTTACAGCTCACACTTTGTCGAGAAGATAAAATCATATATTGCAAAATTCGGTCTGGTGGTAACAGAGCCTGGAGAACACGAAATGCTGGCTCTTGCTCAAGGAGCTATTAGAGCACTTAACAAGACTGAGACTCCAAAGACTTTTTCGCTGGAGGAATTGGTATGATTAAAACACTCAATGAAATACTAAAAGAAGCGAAAAAATTCCACTCGAAGATAGCTGTTGCAGTCGCGGAAGACAGGGCAGTGCTAAAAGCCTGCAAAAACGCAATAAACGAGAACATTTCAGAATTTATATTTTTTGGCAATGAACAGTTACTAAAAACACTAACCAGTGAACTAAATATGAAAGATGGTTTTGAGATAATAAACGCAGAAAGCCAGAATACTGCGATAAAAAAAGCCGTTGAATCAGTTGCTTCAGGAAATGCAAAGTTGCTAATGAAAGGTAAAGTAAGAACAGGAGATTTATTGAAGGAATTCTTAGATGAGAAACATGGTTTAAGAACAAATAGTACGATGAATCTGGTAAGCGTTTTTCAGATTCCAGATTTCGATAGACTTCTTATTGTGTCAGATGCAGGAATGGTTATACAACCAACGCTGCAGCAGAAAATCCATTGCATTACGAATTGCATAAATGTTGCGAAAACACTCAGAATTGAAAAACCTAAGGTAGCACTACTTGGAGCAGTTGAAACTGTAAATCCAAAAATGTTAGCAACGATGGATGCCGCAATGATATCAAAAATGGCTGACCGTGGACAGTTAAAAGGTGCAGAAATTGATGGTCCCTTCGCACTGGACAATGCTGTTTCTGTGGAAGCGGCAGAACATAAAGGGATATCGAGCAGTGTCGCAGGAAAGGCAGATGTACTAATTATGCCAGACATTGAAGCGGGAAATATCTTTTACAAAGCCATGGTTTTTCTTGCTAATAGCGTTGTAGCAAGTACAATAACAGGAGGTAAAACACCCATAGTATTGACATCCAGAGCTGATACTGAACAATCCAAACTTTATTCAATAGCCTTGAATGTTTTGCTGGCGGAGGGATACCATGAATAGAATTCTAGTCATAAATCCCGGTTCTACATCAACCAAACTGGCAATTTTTGATGAAGAAAAGTTATCAAGAAATATGACTATAAGACATGAACCACATGAACTTGCACAATTTGAATCTCTATATAGCCAGAAAGACTTCAGAAAAAAAATAATAATTGAATTTCTTGAAGAACATGGTTATGAAATTGATGATTTTGATGCCTTTGTAGGAAGGGGCGGTCTATTGAAGCCCATTCCTGGAGGAACTTATGCGGTTACAGCTAAAATGCTGGAAGATCTCAAAGAAGCACGGTATGGTGAACATGCTTCAAATCTGGGAGCTGTTCTGGCAAATGAGCTGTCGGCAGAATCAAAGAAAAAAGCACCTGCTTTCATAACAGATCCTGTAGTTGTTGATGAAATGAATAAGGTAGCAAAATTATCAGGACATCCCGATTTTGAGAGAAAATCAATATTTCACGCTCTAAATCAGAAAGCCGTCGCCAGAGAGATTGCAGCCAGATACGGAAAAAAATATGAAAACATGAATCTCGTTGTAGTTCACATGGGTGGTGGAATTTCAATAGGAGCGCATGAAAATGGTAAGGTTATCGATGTAAACAATGCTTTAAACGGAGATGGTCCCTATACACCTGAAAGATCAGGTACATTACCCATTTCACAATTCATAGAGTTATGTTATTCCGGAGAGTACAGCTACAAAAAGATCAAAAAACTCATCAAGGGTAACGGTGGGCTGGTAGCTTACACTGGCACCAACAACTGTGAAAAAATACAGGATAAGATAGCTTTTGACGAGAACAATAAATGGTCCTACTATTACAGAGGTATGGTTTATCAAATAGTAAAATGGATTGGTAGAATGTCAGCTGCATTAAAGGGCAAGGTTGATGTAATCGTACTAACCGGTGGATTAGCTCATGATGAACGATTCCTTGTAAAATGGATAAAGGAAAAAGTATCTTTTATCGCCCCTGTCGAAGTTATTCCTGGAGGTGATGAGGAACGCGCTCTCGCTTTGGCTGCACTTAGAGTAGTAAAAAATGGAACAAAACCAAAGATATACGAGGAGATCATTGATGTTTAACAAAAAAATAAATATTTTCATGGGAATGCTTGGAAGCGGTAAAACAGAGATATCACTAAACGCGGCTATTAAACTCAAATCAAAATACGAAAATGTTGCAATAGCCGATATTGACGTAATTAGTAGTTATTTTAGATCACGAGATATGATAGAAACTTTCGAATCAAAGGGTATTAAGATAATTGCTCCAGAGGGAAAACTAATGCATGCAGATTTGCCAATTATTGTTCCACAGGTTGCAGGTTATATTACAAGAAAAGATTACAGAGTAATCATAGATGTAGGCGGTAATGACGATGGGGCAGTTGTTCTTAGTTCTTTAAAGAATCACATTGATTCTCAGGAAAGCACAACCCACTTCGTAGTAAATCCATACCGTCCTTTTACGGATACTGTGGCCAAAACTGTTGATCATATTGAACGACTGTCGCAAAAATCCCGTAGAAAGATTGACTACCTAATTAACAATGCAAACCTTGGAGACGAAACAAAAAAGGAACATATTGAGTATGGAGAGTCATTTATAAAAGAAGTTTCGGAAGCTACCAATATACCAGTTTTTACAACGGTTATCATGAATGGAATCAAAGCCAAAAACACTGAATTCACAATTTTCAACGTAACTAAATATATAAAGAAAATATGGGAGGTTTAAAAAATGGCTAAGAATTATGTAGAGATTGATAAAGAACGCTGTAAAGGATGCGGCCTTTGTATTGAATACTGTCCAAAAAATGTTCTTAGTTTTTCCGAGGAATTCAACAGTAAAGGTTATCATCCAGCACACCAGCATGATATGGAAAACTGCATTGGTTGTGGATTTTGTTACATGATGTGTCCAGATACTGCAATCACAGTATACAAAGAAAATGAAAAAGTCGAAACCCGGTGAAGAGGAGGATTGTTATGTCTGAAAAGTTAATGGTAAAGGGAAACGAAGCCATGGCTGAAGCTGCTATAAGAGCAGGCTGTCGCCTGTATTTCGGTTATCCTATTACACCGCAATCAGAATTAACTGAATATATGGCACGTAGATTACCAGAAGTAAAGGGAACATTCTTGCAATCTGAAAGTGAGGTAGCAGCAGTAAATATGATCTACGGTGCTGCCAGCACTGGAACCAGAGTAATGACTTCTACTTCAAGTCCTGGATTCAGTTTAATGCAGGAAGGCGTTTCCTATATTACTGGAGCACAGTTACCCTGTGTTTTTATTAATGTTGTTAGAGGGGGACCAGGACTGGGAGACATCCAGCCTGCCCAGAGTGATTATTTCCAGGGTACTAAGGGAGGCGGTCATGGAGATTACAGACTTATAACGCTTGCTCCCAGCTCGATTCAAGAAGCTGTTGATCTCATTCCTCTTGCCTTTGAGCTGGCAGATGAATATCGAAACCCAAGTCTTATTCTTGCGGACGGCATGCTGGGACAGATGATGGAACCAGTTTCCTTTAGCGAATTTAAGGATCTTTCTGAATTGCCTGATCATTCAGATTGGGCAATGCAGGGTAATGAAGGTAGAGAACCTCACAAAATAACATCCTTCGATATAGATCCCAATAAACTTGAAGAAATGAATATGGTTTACAATGAAAAATACAAAGAAATTATGGAAAAAGAAGTACGATATGAGGCTACACAGGTAAAAGACGCTGAATACATTATGGTTGCATATGGAACAATGGGCAGAATTCTAAGTAATGTGTTAAAAATGGCAAGAAATGAAGGTATAAAAGTAGGCTTGTTTAGACCAATTAGTCTCTGGCCATTCCCATACAAAGCACTGAACGATTTGATAAAAGGCAAAAAGGGTGTTCTAACGGTTGAGATGTCAACCGGCCAAATGGTCGAAGATGTAAAGCTTGGAGTTAACGGAGAGATTCCCGTTAACTTCTACGGCAGAACCGGTGGAGTGGTTCCAACACCCAATGAAGTACTTGAACAACTGAAACAAATGATCGGGAGAGGTGAATAATATGTCAGCAATAAAAACCTTCAAGAGACCCAATGCACTTTCTTCAAAAGAATTCACATATTGTCCTGGCTGCCATCATGGAATTGTACACCGATTAATTGCTGAAATAATTGATGAGTTTGAAATTCAAGGAAAAACCCTTATGGTGGCTCCAGTGGGCTGTTCCGTATTTGCGTATACTTTCTTCGACGTAGACGGTACAGTTGCAGCTCACGGTAGAGCTCCGGCAGTTGCCACAGGTATGAAAAGAGCAAGACCGGATAATATTGTTTTCACATACCAGGGGGATGGTGATCTTGCAGCTATCGGAACAGCTGAAATAATTCATGCAGCAAACAGGGGAGAAAAGATCACCACGATTTTTATTAACAACGCCATTTACGGTATGACAGGCGGACAGATGGCACCTACAACATTACTTGGTATGAAAACAACGACATCTCCATATGGCAGAAAGGCAGAAAATGAAGGTTATCCTATTCATGTATGTGAGTTATTAAAAGAAACAGCTGGTGTAGCATATCTTGAAAGAGTAACCGTGAACTCACCAAGTGAAGTTATAAAAGCAAAAAAAGCAATTAAAAAAGCATTCACTGCACAAATAAAGGGACTTGGTTTCTCACTGGTTGAAGTACTATCAACATGTCCAACAAATTGGGGAATGAGTCCTAAAGAAGCCATGAAATGGCTAGATGAGAATATGAAAAAGGAATTTCCTATCGGTGTCTTCGTTGACAAAGTCGGTGATGAAAAGTGAAAGAGAACATACTTATCATCGCAGGTTTTGGCGGACAGGGAGTAATGTTAATGGGACAGGTACTCGCCACCGCAGCCATGATAGAAGATAAACATAGTACATGGTTACCCTCTTACGGGCCCGAGATGCGCGGTGGAACGGCTAACTGTACCGTTGTTATCAGCGAAGAAATGATAGGTTCACCAATAGCAGATACACCAACCTCTGTTATCGCTATGAATATTCCATCACTGCTTAAATTTGAAGAAAAGCTCTCTCCAGAGGGGCTACTCATAATCAACTCATCTGTTGTTGATAGAGAACCCTCACGTAAAGATATTCAGGTTGCAAAGATCGATGCAAATAAAATAGCTGAGGAGATTGGAAACCTGAGGGTTGCTAATATGGTTGTACTGGGAGCCTACGTTGAAAAAACAGGTCTCATATCCATGGAAAGCATTGAGAAGGCTTTTGAGAGAAAGCTTACCGGTAAAAAGGCAAAGCTGATCGATATGAATACAAAGGCTGTTAAAGCTGGAATGGAAGCTGTAAGAAATTAATAAGTATTTTTCGCGCATACAATAAAAAATCATTTATGAATTGTGAAATCTTATACCCGGGTTAACCAACCCGGGTTTTTTATAAACTAGCTTATAAGTGTCTGAAGTTTCTCTTGAAATTCAAGGATCACAGCTGCTTCTTCATAAAAGGTGTAATTATTATCTGAAGTATTTATGACCATGAAGTAATCTCTAATCTCTGGTTTCCCAATATTTCTGACATTTCTGATTGGAATGAACATTTCTCTCATCCTGGGAAAATAAAGCTTATTGGTTGTTACAGTCTCTTTTATGTAGACATCCTGAATATCACCATAGGGCAAATCAATAATTACCCTATCCTTGTTTCTTGGTATGTTAACTGAAAAATACATTTTCTCATTAGTTAAAAGAACCTGACTTTCACTCATTTTAACCTTTTCTACATATTCTATTTCTCCAAAGGTGTACTGAAGCGTTTTAACACTTTTTCTTGTTTCTTTGTCATTGTATCCAATCTCTTCAATAAACAACTGCTTCTTTCTTTCTTCGCCCATTCCCAGAAGAAGTGTAATTATGCAAACCACTGTGCCAAAAATAAAACCTCCGCTTCCCATCCCCATAAATATTGCAATGGCTTCCATTACAATAAATAGAATTGGGGCAAGCTTAAGCAGATTGTAGGAAGCGTTCCTTCTATACACAACGAAGAGTATGCACATTCCCACAGCAACGATGAAATAGAATAAAGGACTCAAGAAAAATCTTGTCAATAACGCGATAAGGAGAATACCAAATGTCATATTATCTACTTCCCAACACAAAAATTACTAAAAATCGCCTTCATTATATCATCTTGAACGCTGGCTCCGGTAAGCTCATCAATTATTCTGATAGACTGATTGATATGGGAGGAAATAATATCAATTGTTATTCCTTCATCCAGCGCTTTCTTTGTTTCCACAAGAAGTTCCAGTGCTTTTTTTACCGATCCCCTCTGTCTCTCAGTCACAAATAACTCACCATGATGGGTCCTTCTTAAGCGTTCGGTTATCTTTAGCATGGCTTTCTCAAGATTTTGCAGTCCATTCCCTTTCAAAGCACTAACAGAAACATCCACATATTCAGGAATATCTTTAACCTTATCCTTTTTGTTACCGACTATTATGACATTGTGAAACAGCTTCTTATAATGCTTATATAGCTCCAGATCTTCTTTAGGTGATGTTAAATCCATCATGAACAAAACAAGATCAGCCTGTTCCAGCTCCTTCAGACTCCTGTCTATACCAAGTTTTTCCACAGTGTCAGAAGAAGGGCGAATACCGGCTGTATCAATTATTCTGAAGTATACACCTGAAATGCTAAGACCTTCTTCAATTGTGTCTCTTGTTGTGCCGGGAACATCAGTTACTATTGCTCTGTCCCTTCGCAGTAAAGCATTTAGCAGAGTCGACTTACCAACATTAGTCCTCCCAGCTATTACAGTCTTAACTCCATGAGTAAGGATTATTCCATTACTTCCATGCTCCAATAAATTTTCCATGTTTTTAATAATTTTCGTAAGTCCATCGTCTATTTTTTCTCTCGAGACATCCATTTCATCAGGATAATTCAATACTACTTCTACTTCTGCAAGCAAATTCATCATTTTATTTCTGATACGACCTATTGCTCTGCTTAAACCTCCTTTATATGATGAAATTGCAGCCTTAAGAGCCTCTTTTGTATGAGCATTAACAATCGATTCTATCGATTCAGCCTTAAGCAGATCCATTTTCCCGTTCATAACAGCTCTTTTAGTGAACTCCCCTGGTTCGGCTTCTCTGAAACCCGTACTTATTAATTTCTCAAAGGCCAATTTCAAAACAACAGGACTGCCATGAAAAAAAAGCTCAGCCATATTTTCTCCAGTGTAAGATTGTGGTGATTTATAGAATACACAGTTTATTTCGTCCAGTATTTCTTTGTTTTCGGTGAATTCCCTCAAATACATTTTCCTTGGAACTGGCTCTCCATTAAGAGAAACAAATTTTCGCACGAGATCCCAGCTTTTCTCACCACTGCACCTGATAATTCCTATTGCAGATATGGCTGGATATGTAGCTATCGCACAGATTGGTTCATATATCATATTTTTTCACCTACAAACATACGTTCCAAAGTGTTCATCACTCTACTTCTATATACAGAATAAACAAAAACCCTCGATTCATTTTCATTTACGACAGCCTTAAATCTTTTGAAAAGTCTTCTATCTATTTTTTTATCCTTGAAATATATATTCAACATTTGAGATTCTGAATTATAATCTATTATGCCCACTCCTCTATTATAGGCTCCAATCCTAATACGCGACACCCTTAAAAGGGATTTTGCATGCTCTGGCAGTGTTCCAAATCTATCTCTAAGCTCATTTTCAATACTGTCAATAACATCAACATTTTCAGCGGTTGCTATTCTTCTATAAATCTTAAGGCGCTCGATGGAATTGGCTATATAGTCTTCAGGAATAACCATATGATATGGGATATTACGTAATTCAGTATCAATAACCTTCTCTTTTTCTCTCTTCTTTTCTTCCTTGCCTTTCATTTCTGCTACCGCTTTTTGAAGCATTTCGTTGTACATACACAGGCCCACCGTTGAAATATTCCCATGCTGCTCATCTCCCAGTAAAGCTCCAAAACCTCTTATCTCCATATCTTTCATAGACAATTTCATCCCACTACCGGCACCGGTGAATTCATTGATTGCCTTCAAACGTTCCCTGGCTTGTGGTGTCATACTCTTCTTATCATACAGAAAGTAAGAGAACGCTCTTCTATCACTTCTGCCAACTCTGCCTCTCAACTGATAGAGCTGGGCAAGTCCATAACGTTGGGAGTCATCAACAACCAGCGTATTGGCATTGGGAATATCCACACCACTTTCAATTATAGTCGTGCAAAGCAATAAATCTATATCTCCACTGTAAAAGGCCTTCACATTATCCTCAAAAAGTTTCTTCTGCATTTTTCCATGAGCAACACCAATTTTTGCCTCAGGAACAAGTTCTTTAAGCATTTTCTCACGTTCATCAAGCTCTTCCACACGATTGTGAACATATATAATTTGACCGCCTCTATTGATTTCCCTTAGAACAGCAGTTCTTACCAGCCTACTTCTGAACTGTCCGACATAAGTTTCAATCTCTCTCCGCCCGTAAGGAGGAGTCGAAATAACTGATAGCTCCCGTAAGCCAGACAGAGCCATGTATAGTGTTCTTGGTATAGGTGTAGCACTCATTGATTGAACATTTATGGATAGTCTGAGTTTCTTAAAATATTCCTTTTGCATAACTCCAAAAAGTTGCTCTTCATCAATAATAACAAGTCCAAGATCCGCATAAGACAATTTTGGAGACAGAAGGCTGTGCGTTCCGATCAATACATCTAGATCACCTTTCTTAATACCATCAATTACTTGATCTCTTTCCTTTATTGTACGATATCGATCAAGGATATCCACCTTAATCCCAAAGGGTCCCATACGTTCTTTGAAGGTTTCAAAATGCTGAGAAGCGAGAACTGTTGTAGGTACAAGCAACGCCACCTGCTTCCCTGAAATTACAGCCCTAAAAGCTGCCCTCAAAGCGATTTCCGTCTTTCCAAATCCTGCGTCGCCGCTGACCAGCCTATCCATAGGCATTTCATCGGATAAATCTTCAAGAACTTCATTTATTACTTTTATCTGGTCCTCTGTTTCAACATGGGGAAAACTGTCTTCAAATGCTTTTTCCATTTCTGAATCACCGTTCAACTGACACCCTTTCACCCTCTCCCTTTGAGCATAAAGCATCGCCAGTTCTCTTATTCTCTTTTTTAAATCTTTCTCAACCTTCTTTTTCTGTCTCATCCATAAGTTACTTCGTAAAGAATTTAGCTGGATACCTTCTTCAGGTCCCACATATTTGTGAACCCTGTCGACTCTTTCAACAGGCACATAAATCTTTGTATTGTTTTTGTACTCAATAGTTAGATACTCTCTTGTTCCAAGAAGATTGGTTATCCTTTTAACACCGAGAAATCTACCAATGCCATATTCTCTGTGAACCACATAATCATTTACATCTAACTCTGTCCAATCAACAATGGGAACTCTTGGTATATGTTCTTTTTCTTTTGTTTTTTTTACCTTTTTAGCCTTAACCATTTCTTTTTCTTTCGTGTCCCACGTCAAATATTCAGGTTCATCTGATGAAACAATACAGTAATTCTTATAAGAGAATAGATTCTCAGGAGAAACACCGCTGAATCGTTTATAGAGGACTGAGGCTGTACTGTTTTCCTTCAAGTATTCCAGCACTTCTCTCTCCACTCTTTGAAACTCATCAAAGGCTTCATCAGGCTTTATAAGGTACAGATTTAAATCACTCAGGTAATCGAGAAGGTACGATTGATATTCGTAAAAAACACCGGAAATGGTTTCAAATATTTTTTGGTCCCCAAACTCATAAGGTAAGGGGGAACCCGTACGTTCTTCTATCTTCTTTACACTTTCCAGAAGCTTTGATCTGTTGCTTTCTCTAAAAATAGCTTCAGAAGCGGGAGTTATTACTGCTTCGTTTTTTGTTTCTATACTCCTTTGAGTTTGAGGATTGAAGACTTTGATACTTTCAATATTTTTATCAAAAATATCTATTCTGAAAGGATATTTGTTGCCAGGCACGTAAATGTCGAATACTTCACCCTTTATGGAAAACATACCCGGTTCATTAACAGTAAACACTCTTTCATAACCAATTTCAACAAATCGCTCCGGAGTCAAATCTATTGTTCCATTTTTCTTAAGGAAAACACTTTGCTCTTCGAAAACTTTCCTGGGTATTGTTTTTCTCAAAAGCCCATGAAGGCTGGTATAGATAATCCTAACATTTCCATGTACAATATTGTTCAGTGTTTCCATCCTATAGCGTCTAACTCTCTCGGATATTCCAATTTCTTCGAAGGGAAAGACATCATGGGAAGGAAATCCCCTTTCTTCATCACTTAAATTCTTTGATTTTATGAAACGGTTGAGAAACCTTTCATCAGGAAATATTACAACGCTTGTCTTTTCAAAACTGTCAATGTGTTTGACTAACCATCCATTTTCGTCATTTGTCAGTATTAAATGCTTCACAAACAATCATTACTCCCTTACTTCTTTGCTATTTAAATTTTATCACTGTTTAAATATCTTTTCCTGTGTTATAATCAATTTACCAGGGGAGCCTTTTAAGGCTGAGAGTGCGTGCGGCGCAGACTCTAAGAACCTGATTCGGGTAATACCGACGAAGGAAGGTATGAGTGATGCCGTTCTTCTGGACGGCATTTTTTATTGGGAGGTGATATTACGAAATTAAAAGTAATTCTGTTTTTTATTTTAACACTTATTACAGCAATGGCAGCGGGGCAGGAAAAACTTGTTATTTACACTTATGACAGTTTGTTGCCTTTGGCCAACGAGGCATTTCAAGCTTTTGAAGAAAAGGAGAATGTCGAAATTGAACTACATGCTATTGGAGATGCAGGATCTATGTTATCCAGAATCATATCGCAAAAAGAAGAACTTGATGTTGATATAGTAATTGGAATTGACAATGTTCTCGCACAAAGGGCTTTCGAAGAGGAACTTTTCATAGGTTACTTACCACCCAACGCTGAAAAAATCACTAATACGTCATTGATTTTTGATCCTTTCTGGAGATTAATTCCATATGATTATGGAGCAATTGCGTTAATCTATGATCCTGAAAGTTTTGATACTTTCCATGTAAAAAGTTTTAATGACCTTACTAGAGAAGAATTCAACCAATCTATTATCACGCAGGACCCACGAACTTCAAGCACGGGGCTGGCATTCCTTACATGGACTTATTTACTACACGAAGATGATTTTGGTAATTTCTGGAAGGAATTTAAAGATTCCATACTTACTATTAC
The DNA here is from genome assembly GCA_034660555.1 of Thermotogota bacterium. Classification (GTDB taxonomy): domain Bacteria; phylum Thermotogota; class Thermotogae; order Petrotogales; family Kosmotogaceae; genus JASMTM01. The sequence goes on along the minus strand of JAYEJL010000057.1, from coordinate 43,387 downwards.
CCTTGGTTGGGGGGATGCCTTTGAAAAATTCGAAGCTCAAGAAGCACCTATGATGGTAAGTTATGCAACGGATAAAGCTTACTCCATGTACAACTACAATGAGGCAAAATATGAAGTACTGATACCCGGAGGAAAAGGTTATGCGCAAATTGAAGGAGCGGGAATTATAAGATGGAGTAATCGAAAGGAAAAGGCAAAAAAATTCATAGAATACATGCTGTCCGATGATTTTCAGAAACATATTTCTCTTACTCAATGGATGTTCCCCGTTACCAACGTTGAATTACCTAAGGTATTTAATTACGCTGTTAAACCTGAAGAAATATTGAAAGCACCAGCAAATTTAAACATCGAAGCTCTTATTAATGAATGGGAAGAAGCAATTTACTAATCAATTATTTTCATTAGTCTTTGCGGGTATATTTATAACCGCTCTGGTTGTATTTCCACTTGCAAAAGCCTTTGGTTCCTTTACTGGTGAAGATCTGTTAAACTCACTCAGCAAACCTTCCGTTATAAAGATCCTTAGGTTTACGTTATTTCAATCATTGTTAAGTACAGCACTATCATTTTTGATTGGTCTGCCCGCAGCATTTTTTTTTGCCAGAACCAGGGGTATTTTATCCCGGATTCTGAACTACATTACATTTATACCTTTTTTCTTATCAAGCATTTCCATGGTCGTTGGATTTTTGGTGCTATACGGTAAACAGGGAATAATAAACAATTTAGCTCGTGCACTGGGTTTTTCAGAAATTAGTATCCTTTATTCATTTGGAGCCATTATACTGGGGCATGTTTTTTACAATTCACCCATCGTCGTAAGAATTGTAGGAGATTCATTGAAGAATATACCTAAAGAGCTCATAGAAGCCACGAATATCGATGGCGCAACTAGGGTTAAATCATTTTTTAAACTGGAATTGCCTCTTGTTATGCCATCCATTGTGGCGTCACTCATTCTAATTTTTTCTTACTGCTTTACTTCCTTTGCTGTTGTGCTCATTCTTGGAGGCTCACAATTTGCAACACTGGAAGTAGCCATATACATGTACTTCAGATTGCTTGCACGTCCTGATATTGCTCTCGCACTTGCAATTGTTCAATTTCTTTTTATCTTTGCCTTTGGATTGGCTCTCTTCTTTGTGGAGAAAAGAACAAAATTCGAAGCTGGTGAACCATATTATTCCCATTCAAAATCACTTGGAACTTATTCTATTATTTATCTTCTGTTCGAAGGTCTTCCAGTTATCGCAGCAATTGCAGGTTCCGTCTATAACTTTGCCACTTACAGCTTCACCTTCGATAAAATCAAAAATGTATTCAGTTTTACACGGTGGGAAATGCTTAACACTTCACCAATAGGTGCCTTCATTAGATCAATACTGGTTTCACTTATTACCGCTCTTATTGGGGTAGTTTTATTTTTCATTATAACGTGGAATCTTCGTGAAAGCAGATATTCAAGCCTTTTTATCAGGTTGCTCTCATTGATTAGTATTTCTATAACGCCGGCAATTCTGGCCCTGAGTTATAGTATTATTTATGGAATGATACCAGTAGTAATAAAGCTACTTTTTACCTATCTTGTGGTTGCATTTCCAGTAGCAATAGGTATAATGTATTCCAGTATTAGTTCATTTGATAAAACTCCTCTGGAAGCTTCTATGATCGATGGAGCAAATGCACTTCAACGCTTCTGGTACATTATTTTACCATTAATGAAACAGGCATTTTTGTCAACTTTTGCGATTATTTTTGCCATTTCTATGGGCGAATTCGCAGCATCATTAATAATTGGGGGTGAAAAGTTCCCAACCGCTACCGTTGCTATTTACAGACTTATTTCTGCAAGATACGTACCCGAAGCACGATTCCTCAGTGCTTTATTGATAGTTACTGTATTTACTTTCATTGGCCTAACAACAAAGATCTTCGTTTATCCTTCTAAAGTGAATGATAATATTGACAACAATGCCTAATTAAGCATTTTTCACATAATGGATTCTGTGGCTTGCAAATGCTTTTACCATATTCCACCATTGAACCATTCAGGGGTCCCCAAAGATCCTCGGGAATCAATGCAACAAGTTCCTCTTCTGTATCGTCAGGCTTCTTTGTATTAACCCACCCGATTCTATTTGCTATTCTGTGCACATGTGTGTCAACTGCCATGGCCGGAATTCCAAAACCAACAAAAAGGACTATATTTGCTGTTTTTCTTCCAACTCCCGGTAATGAAACGAGATCTTCTAAACTATTGGGTACGTTGTTGTTGAACTTATTATGTACGATTTTGGCTATCTCTACGATTCTAGCAGATTTTTGTCGATACATGCCAGATGCCTTTATCAATTCGTAAAGATCTTCGGGGTTAGCTTTCGACAGCTCTTCAGCATCTCTATAAACGTTAAACAAACTGTTAAACGCAATTTCCGTATTTTCATCTCTTGTTCGCTGACTTAATATGGTACTTATCAGAATCCTGAATGGATCTTTATGGTGACGATACCTTGGAAAAAGCTCAATTATTTTTTCAGCAATTGCTCTTGGTTCGCAATCAACAGAACTCATTGTTCAAGAAAAACCTTATACGCTCTATACGTTTCAAAAACATCAACCTTCGACGAAACTTCAAATGGGGAATGCATACCCAGTACAGGTGTACCTGCATCAAGCACATCCATACCTCTTTCTGCAAAGAACTTGGCAATTGTTCCTCCACCACCCTGATCAACTTCTCCTAGTAAAGATGTCTGCCAGTTTATGTTATTTTTATTTAAAAGATTCCTTACTGAGCCAATCATCTCCGCACTGGCATCGTTGGTTCCCGCTTTTCCTTTATAACCAGTATATTTCACCAGAACAACACCGTATCCCAGTCTCGCAGCATTTGTAAGATCGTGTACCTTCTCATGCATCGGGTTTACTGCGGCACAAACATCTCCTGAAAGCATCTTAGAATTATCAAGCGCCTTTAAAGTATCTTCATATGGTTGTTCGCTACCATTCAATGCGGCAAGACGAGACATTGCATTTAACCAGAAATAACTCTTAGCTCCTGTTGTACCTGTACTGCCAATCTCTTCTTTATCAAGCAATAGCACGCCAATGTTTCTATCTTCTTTCTCAGCATCGATAAGGGCTTTTATCGCTGTATAAGAACATACTCTATCATCTTGACCATAGGCTCCTATCATTGAACGGTCAAAACCAACTTCTCTTGGTTTATGTATAGGAACAAGTTGAAGTTCAGCACTAATAAAATCCTCTTCGGTGATCCCGTACTTTTCATTCAACATCTTCAAAATATTCAACTTGACAAGATCTTTAGCATCCTTTTCCTCTGAATTAAGCGGTATAGTTGCACTGAGTGCATTGAGATCTTTCCCTTTAAATACTTCATTCACACTGCCTTTTCGATCATCAAGATGGGGAAGAAGATCACTTATTGTAAATACAGGGTCACCTTCCTCGCCCCCAATTGAAATCTCAATTAACTTCCCGTTTTTATCATAAATGACACCTGTTAATTCAAGCGGTACATTTAGCCAGTGATATTTTTTGATGCCACCGTAGTAATGCGTTTTCAGCAACAAATAACCACTTTTTTCCTGCAGTGGTAATGGTTTCAAATCAAGCCTTGGAGAATCAACATGAGCTGCTAACAATTTAAACCCTTTTTTCAGTGATGAATTAAGTTTGAAAGCAACCAGGGCCTTTGATGATTTTACAAAATAAACGCCTTCTGCTGTTTTTAACTGCTTTTTAGATTCAGCATCGTCCAGTGATATAAAACCCTTTGATTTTAAAAGTTTTTCAAAAAAAGCTATCGAATTCCTTTCGGTTTTTGCCTTTTGAAGGAAGTCCATATAGCTCTGTGTAAACCCTTCCACGTCATTTTTCTCGACCATGAACCACGCATTTTCTGTTGAATGAATCAACTGTTTTCTTAAATCCTTCAAATTATCTTTCAAAACTACACCTCCTTATTTTTATTAATTCTAACACCTTAGGAAATATATGTGTTAAACGAGTTAGAAATGCCATGATTGTTATACTGTATAATTGTAACGAAAAAATATACTTTGATGTGTATTCAAACATTTAAAGGTGATTCTTTTGAACGAAAAGAAGCTAATAGAGGGTCTAAAAAAGAAAAAAGTATGGGCATATGAAGCTCTTTACGATGAATATGCACCAAAACTGGGTAGCGTCATAAAATCGTATCTTAAAACTGATGATGTCGAAGATGTTTTGCAGGAAACATTTATAAAAGTTTTTAAGAGTATAAAGAAATTTCGAGGTGATTCCAAGCTATCAACTTGGTTATACAGAATAACAGTGAATGTTTGCAAAGATATAATAGCAAAAAGAAAGAAAAGAAAGCAATTTTTGACTGATTTTCAGGAGCGAGAAGAAAATTATAATTTGAACCCAAAATCTTCGACAAACGTTTTTAAAGAAGTTATGGATGAATTAAGTTATGAAGAGCTAATAAAAGTAATAAACAGGCTCTCAGAAGAAGACCGTTTACTTATAAAATTAAGGGATGTAGACGGACTGGCCTATTCTGAAATAGCCGATATCATTGACAAACCGGTGGGTACAGTAAAAAGCAAACTTCATTACGCTCGCAAACGTCTAAGAGATATGCTAGAGGAGGTAGATTACCATGTTCAATAACGATAATTTTGACAGATTAATCAATAACAAAAATAAACCTCAGGATATTGATCAACAGGAAAAAGAAGAGATAAAAAAATACCTGAAATTTGTTGAAGCTTACAAGCAAAAGACATCTTACAATCCTGGAGAAAATACGAAAGACAGGGTTTTAAGCAAGATAAAGAAAAGGAAATTCATTCCATATCGAATAGCGGTAGCTGCAGCTGCATGTCTTTTGGTTCTTTTCACTGGCATCGACTTTATTTCAAACAACACGATAATAATTGCCAATAAAAATGCTTCTGAAACAAACAGTGAAATAGAAAGAAATGTAGATTTATCTAACTTTGAAGATATCGATGAGGAACTGGTGAGACGTTCTGTGGGCTTTTTTAATGAGAGTGATAACACTGAATCAGATTACATGGTACTTGGAACAGGATTTTAATAGAGGTATTGTATATGTTCAAAAACATTATTCTTACAGGTATTATTATTTCTGCATTTTTTAATTTACTTGCTGCCAGCGAAGATGAGAGAACTCTGCTCGAACAAACAGCAAGGGATTTAAACAACGCAGTGTATGAAGTTGAACGTTCTGTTAGGGAAGACGGTATTGCCCACGTAGTACGTTATGAAAAGGTTTATAAAAGTGGTTCAAGCAAACTGGTGCTGGTGACTACCCCATATCGTAAGTATGCGTGGCATAGAAATCCAAAAGGTGAATATGTTATTTTGGGTGATATTGCGCTGGAGCCCCTAATCCCCATAAGTGATGCTGAAGACGCTTTCATTAGAACAATAATTAACGAAAACTATACCGTAGAATTCTTTATCGATCTACCTTCAAGCAATAAGTTTATTATTAGCAGTAACGATGTGAGATTTGAAGTTACACTCGATGAAAACAATAGATTGTTAAAACTTGTAAAAAGGTACCCCTTTCATACCATTGAAGTGAGTTATAAAAATTACAAACAACTTTCAGATGAAGGATCCCTTATACTTTACAACATCCTTGATGAAAAGGACGTTGTTGATTCACCCATGAAATTTTCTGAAAGTTTTATCAAGAATAATTTTCACTGGAGCGCCATGGATTTCATTCCCTTAAGCAATAATATTGAAGAATCTTCTATCTACGTGCTTTATTTGTTTTCTTCATCCATGGGAAGAGTTATCATATATCTTTTTTCTGGTACATCAACAGAAGATTTCATGGATAAAATACAGTCGATGTGCAACGAATACAGCTTAAAATATTATGTAGAAGAACTTGAGAACGGAATTAAATTAGCTATTATGGGGAATTTGAATAACACTGAATACGAAGAGTTTTTATCAGGAATAATACCGGATAAATACCATATCAAATAGAAACCCTTTACCAACTCTCTTAACGTATCGTTAATGAGCATCTTTAAAAGGATGCCAAATTTTATTGTATAATGAATAAAACACCATAGGAGGCATCTATAAAATGTTAAGAACCGATGAAGCTGTAAAATATTTAAAGAATAAAGGCTACAGAATAACACCACAGCGCGTAGCTGTTCTAAAAGCACTTGAGGGCAATACAGACCATCCTTCAGCAGAGGAGATATTTAGAATCGTTTTGAAAACACACCCAAACATTTCCATAGCAACCATATACAATGTGCTTGAGCTGCTGGAAGAGGAAGGTTTAATTAACGCGGTAGCCCGTGTGAATGGCATGAAACGATTTGATCCCAATACAAAGATACATCCACATTTCATTTGCAGAAAATGCCATAAGGTATACGACATTCGTGTTGATAGAGAAAAACTTATTGATTGCTTTAAAGAAATCCCGCCAGAGGGTTTTATTACAGAAAGCGTAAAAATTACCTTTGAAGGTATTTGTAAGAACTGCAATCAGAGTTAACTTCGCTAAAATGCTACTGGAGGTGTCTTGATGTCGCAAACTCAACAATTTTCACTTGACAAGGCAATAAGTGATATTGAAGATTCATCATCATTAAACGACCTTCAAAATGTCAAATCAAAATATCTTGGCAAAAAAGGTATCATCACAGCCATGTTCAAACAGGTTAAAGATATACCTGCAGATGAAAAGAAGGCGTTTGGGAAAAAAGTGAACAAATACAAAAATGAAATTGAGAAACAAATTAAGGTAAAAAGACAACAATTAGAGGAAGAAAAACATAAATTAAAGGAACTCAGTCAAAAAAAAGATCACACAATGCCTGGAGCAAAGAGAGAAATAGGATCATTGCATCTAATTACTCAAACCCTCAATGAAATTCAGGATATATGGGTAAGTATGGGTTTTGAAGTTGTAACAGGACCAGAAATTGAAACACCTTATTATAATTTTGAAGCCTTAAATACGCCTGAATGGCATCCCGCAAGAGATATGCATGATACCTTTTATGTAGAAGAGAACAAGCTTTTGCGAACTCATACATCTCCAGTTCAAGTAAGAACAATGGAAAACAGAAAACCACCAATAGCCATTTTCTCTCCGGGAAGATGTTTTAGAAAAGACACACCAGATATGACACATATCCCGATGTTCACGCAATTTGAGGTACTTTATGTTGATAGAGAGGTTTCTGTTGCCCACCTTAAAGGAGTACTTGAAAATTTTGTAAAAAGAATACTTGGAGAAAAGAGAGAGGTTCGGCTTAGACCAAGTTTCTTTCCTTTCACAGAGCCGAGTTTTGAAGTCGATGTTTCCTGCGGTATATGTATGGGGAAAGGATGCAGAAGTTGTGGAGGTACTGGCTGGGTAGAGATACTTGGTGCAGGTATTGTTCATCCCAATGTATTGAGTAATGTAGGTTATGATCCTGAAAAATGGTCAGGATTTGCTCTGGGAACTGGCGTAGAGAGAATAGCCATGCTTAAATATAACCTGTCAGACATCCGTGACTTACTGCGTAATGACAAGCGGTTTTTGGAATCATTCAGGGGGGTCGTAGAATGAGATATCCTATTGAATGGGTCAACGATATTGTAAAAATTCCTGATATCACAGATAGAGACCTTTCAAAGAAATTATCTTTAAGCGGTACTGAAGTGGAATCCATTGAATACCCATGGAATTATATTGAAGGTGCTGTATCAGCAAAAATCGAAAAGGTTGAAGAACACCCTGATACTGACAATCTTGTTATTACAAAGGTCAATACAGGAAAAGAAAAAGCTACTATTGTCACCTCGGACAAAACAGTTAAAGAAGGAGATTATGTAATTGTAATACTTAAGGGAGGAAAAATCTGGGACCTAGAAATCAGAGAAAGAGAGTTCCATGGAAAAACCTCAGAAGGAATGTTTATATCTCTTGAGGAGATGAAATTTGAGGAGAAGTCGGAGCGAATTTTCCGATTCGACCAACCGGTGGAACCGGGTATAGATGCTAAAAAGCTGCTTAAACTAAATTATCCTGTAATCGAAGTGGAACTAACAGCGAACAGAGGAGATTGCCTTTCGATACATGGAATATCTAGGGAATTCGCTGCAATTTTTAATAAAAATATTTCACTTCCCACTGTAAAATGTAATCCCGATGGCAACAAAAAACTTACTGTAAAAATAGATGATGACGGATGTGTAAGATATACAGCCCTGATGCTCGATAATATACAAACCAAACCCTCGCCTCTCTGGCTTAAAAGAAGGCTCATTTCGGCAGGACTCAGACCAATAAACAATGTTGTTGACATCACAAACTACATTATGCTTGAAACCGGGCATCCTGTTCACGCTTTTGATGTTGAAAAGATTGGCGGTTCAAAAATTGTTATCCGGTCTTCAAAGGAAGATGAAAAAATAACACTGCTGGACGGAACAGAGGTCGAGTTAAAACCTGAGGATCTGTTGATTACAAATGGAAAAGAACCACTCGCTCTGGCTGGTATCATGGGTGGAGAAAACTCAGGCATCTCTGAAAATACAAAAAAAGTGCTACTGGAAGTCGCAGTGTTCGACCCCGTCAGAATTAGGAAAACATCCCGCAGATTGGGTATTACTACAGACAGCTCTTACAGATTTGAGAGAGGAGTCGATCCAGAAGACTCCGAATATGTAATAAAGCGTCTTGCCGATTTACTGACGGATTTCGCAGAAGCTGAAACCGTTACAGAAATTGTTGATGAAGGAAAGCTTTTTAACAGAAAAAAAATACATCTTAGAAAATGGAAGGTCGATCAAATACTCGGATCTGTGATCCCGATTGAAAACATCACAAAAATTCTTGAAAAACTTAATTTTTCTCTAGAAGAAAACGGTGATGGATGGGATGTTACCGTGCCATCTCACAGATTCGATATAGAACAGGAAAACGATCTCGCTGAAGAGGTTGGTAGAATCTATGGCTACGATAAAATAGAATCAAAAATTCCACAATTGCCAGCAAAAGGGTTGGGTGTTCCTTTAGAGCTCCAAAAAATCCAGAAACTTAAAAACATCATGAGTAGCCTTGGTTTTTTTGAAATAGTGACTTACAGTTTTATCAACCCTGAAAATCCAGAAAAACTTGGCCAGCCCTATAAAATATTGAAAAATCCATTGTCTCTTGACATGGCTGCTCTCAAACCTTCACTGGTTTATGGGTTACTTGACACGGCTTCTTATAATGTGCGAAGGCAGAATGTTGATTTGAAATTGTTCGAAATGGGCAACATTTTCACACCAAACTCAAAGGAAAAGGAAGTTCTGGGTTTGCTTGAAACCGGGCTGGAAAATCCTAATGACTACACAGATAAAAGAAACATTTCCTTTTATTCTTTCAAAGGAAACATTGAAATAATCCTGGAGTCTCTTGGATATGACTACAATTTTTCTAAATCAGAAGAGAACTTTCTTGAAAACCGTGCTTCCTTCGACATTTACGTTAATGGGGAAAAAATAGGTTTCGCCGGTATAATCGACGCCAGAATTGTCGAAAAGAACTACGATATCAAGAATCAGGATGTATATGTGGCTGAACTAGAATTAAGAGACCTTCATTCAGAAAGGGTTTCACGTAAGAGAAAATTTGCCATCTCACAGTATCCCCGCGTTTTCAGAGATCTATCTTTCATTATGTCTCAGGATATGCCCTACGAAAAGATCGAAAAGGCTATCGTTGATAATTCAGATAAAATTCTTAGTGAGATAAAATTAAAGGACATATACACAGGCAAAGGTATACCTGAAGGTGAAAAAAGCATAACCATTACGCTTGTTTTTGAATCCTATGAAGAAACATTAAAGGATGAAAGGATCAACGCTGTGGTCAATAAAATTGTAGAAGCAGTGAAGGCTCTTGGAGTGAAATTGCGTGGATGAATCAAGTCTTTCATCTATTGTAGAAAAACCGGAGAAGAAAATCAAAGATCTCTGGAAAAGACTTGATCTTGAATCCCGGAAGAAGATTAAGAAGAAATCAGGATTCAGAGATATTGTTACAGATGCCGATTATCAGATGGAAAATTGGTTAAAAAGCTACGTTAATGAACTGCTTCCTGAGGCTTCTTTTCTTGGAGAAGAAACCAAACAAGTCACAAGGGGAGAGTTATTGTGGATACTCGATCCTATTGACGGAACCACAAACTTCTCCCGCATGAATCCACACTTTTCAACCAGTATATCACTGGTTGATAAAGACAGAATCTTGCTGGGTGTCACCTACGACCTACGACCCATCAACCAACGAAATGTTTACTGCAGTGAAAAATCATGGTGCATACCTTAACGGAAAGCTGATTCAAACAAGTAACATAAATAAATTGACAGAATGTTCTGCTCATACAGGCTTACAATATTCTTCATCAAAATCATATCAAAGGTTATGCAGCAGGATCAGTAAAGCAATTAACAAATGTCGGGCTTTACGAATAACGGGTAGCGCGTATCTGGATTTGTGTTACGTTTCTGCCGGAAGAGCTGAAGTTTTCTGGGAGGAACAATTGAAGCCCTGGGATGTAGCAGCCGGGATAATTTTGGTACAGGAAGCCGGGGGAAGCATATCAAGCTGTCTTAACGAATCATTCGATCTATTCAACCCCAACATATATGCTACAAATGGTATTTCTCAAATGACAGACGATTTCTATAGAGAAGTATTTAATAACGACTGATTTTTTGCTGAACTGCTGATATTACCTGATCCATGTTGTAATATTTATATTCTGCAAGTCTGCCAACAAACAAATATCTACGACTGTTTTCCAGATGCTCTACTTCCTTCATATACTTCGCCCGCCGCTCAAAGTTTTTATTTGTAGGAACAATGTAGTATGGCTCACCTTCCGCTTTGGGATATTCAAAACAGACAGTTGTTTTATTTACTCCTTTGCCTTCTTTTAGAAAATGTTTAAATTCAGTTATTCTGGTCCAGTCATAATCACCCGGATAATTAACCACTGATACTGGCTGATAATGTTCCATTTCAAAGGTTTTCAATTTCAACTCAAGAGAACGATACTGTAATTTCCCGTATTTGTAGTCAAAGAATCTATCAAGCTCACCCGTATAAACCGTCAGATCACAGGATAAACCATCTTTAATCTCAAAGAAGTCAGCTCCCGTTAATATCGATATTTTTTCATGTTCCAGCATGTTTTCTACAAGCGCAGTATATCCTTTTGAAGGGATGCCTTGGTATTTATCTGTAAAATACCTATCATCACGATTTGTCCTTACAGGTATTCTTTTTGCCAATCCAGGTGACAAATTCTCTGGATCAGTTCCCCATTGTTTTTTCGTATAACCCTCAAAGAACTTTTTGTAGAGGTAATCTCCAACCTGGGAAATAACTGCATCCTTGAAATTCTCGGGTGGGTTAGAAAATGTTGAATCCTCTACTTCGCCTTTTAGAAAATCTCTGACTTCTTTTGAATCTATATTAGTTCCATACAGCTGACAAATCGTATCTCTGTTAATTGGGAAGGGCACGTACATACCATCTACATAACTTTTTACTCTATGTTGATAATATTCAAATTCTGTAAATCGATTGGCGAAATTCCACGCGTTTTCATCATTCGTGTGGAAAATATGGGGACCGTATTTGTGTACGGTTATCCCATTCTCATCCCTGTAATCATAACAGTGTCCGCCGATATGATTCAGTCGTTCTACAACAAGAACCGAATAATCGCGTTCAGCAAGTATTCTTGCTGCTGTTGCTCCTGCAAGTCCTGCGCCTACCACGACAACGTCCCAATTCATAAAATCACTCCTCAAGCCTTTTCTGACCGGGTTCTACTGTGCACCCTTTTATACCATTTAAACCATCTTCCATCCCCTTCTTTGCAAAGGGTACAACCTCTGGTTTTACGATCTTCCAGATAAGCAAATCAAAACTAAAATACAACTTCAGAAAAAACTTTACGAATCCATTATTCTGAAACATCAAAAAAGCATTTCTGAAGACGTAATAAACTTTCCAGGCTGCCATATCAGGTTTTGAAAAAAACAATTTCCGGATTCTGTCCAGCTTGGCCCAATCCCTGTGCAGTATATAACTCCCTCTAATTGTAAACACCTTATAGCCCAATTTCTTCGCTCTGAAAGTATATTCCGCATCATCATAATAAAGAAAAAAATTCTTATCGGGGAATCCTATTTTCCCTACAACTTCAGTTTTTATGAAATATCCAACAAACATGCCGAAAATTCTCATTTTCTTCCGGGGCTCGCGATTTTCTTTAACAAGTATCTCAAATTCTTCAGGACTTGTAATCATCTCATTCTGAATAACCCCTATTCGTCTCTGTAATTTATCCGATTGTGAGTTGTAGAACGCAAGTAATTTTTCAAGAGCATTTTTAGCAGGGAAGGCGTCATCATCCATCAACCAAATCCAATCGAATTCATATTTATCGTATATGTAATGTATCCCCCGGGAAAATCCACCTGCTCCACCCAAATTATCACCGGTGTTTACGATCTCCATGCTTTCTTTATTATTCTTATAAGCGTTAAGAAAATCTTCTGTATCATCTGTACTACCATTGTTTACAACAACCACACAGTCCGGTTGTCTGGTCTGGGTATAAATCAGATCCAGTGTTTTCTCCAGCAGTTTTCTACGATTAAACGTCACTACAAGCGCTGCTATTTTCGGCATTGGATGATTTCCTCCAAAAATTATAGATTATTAAATAAACGATCTCAAAAAATATGTGAAAATAAAAGGTGGCAAATCGCCAGATGATAACACCGGCCACAACTTTCGAAGAATTGAAGGCCAATCCACTAAGCACAAGATTATAGACACCTTCCACACTTCCACTTGCTCCAGGACTTGGTACATAATAAACAACTAAATTTAACGTCAAAAATAACAAAAACAACTCCCATAAACCAATAGTAATACCACCAACAATATTCAACACTACGTAGAGCGAAAGAGCCTGGAAAAAGATTACAGCTCCACCCAGAAGAAGGTCAATAAGTATAAAGAAAAATTTTTTACTCCAAAGAAACGTTATGCTCTTTTCAAACTTGTTGACCCACTGCTCGAAGGATTGCAGTAATTCATCTTTTTTTAAAATTTTTCTTAACAATTTTCCCATAAAGGTTCGATCAACAAAAGCCAGCAGATGGTAAAGAACCCTTGGCTTCCACAGCAATAATCCAAAAATTAATACAGTTGATGCTGCTACAATTAATCCAAGTATTATGAACTTCGAAGCTATGCCGCCACTTATACGTAATAAAGACAGGATCGTTCTTAAAAATATCAATACAGTAGCTGTTGAAAAAATAAGGAACTCTGTGAACCTCGACATAAAGATATTTGTGGCATCTTCTGAATTAACACCAACCGTGGTAAGATGATATGCCTGAAAGGGTTGTCCACCGCTTGCCATTGGTGTTAGGTTAGAAACAAAATAACCCACTATGCTGTTGTACACAGCGTCTCCCAGTGTGATATCTATCTCCATTTGCGAGGTTATTAGTTTCAGCCTTACTGTATCAATCACGTAGATAACGGAAAAGATCAAAAAAGGATAAAGCAGCACCTTATAGTCAACACTTTTCAGCACAGCAATAATCTCATTAATATCAAAAATAAATGAAATAATAATATTTACAGTTAGGCCTATGGCCAAAACCAGAACAACGGTCCAGAATATGCTTTTTCTACTACTGGTTAGTTCCTTTCCAGTCTTCATAGTACCTCCAAACTAATTTACCAGCAGTCCTTTTTTTACTTTTTCATAAAGCTGTAGAGTACTTTCTGTAAAGCGCTCAACAGTGTATTCACCAGACATTTCATATGATTTTTTTGACATTTTAGTTTTCATTTTATCGTTTTCCAGTATGGCCCTCATGCCTTTCCACATTTCCTTTTTGGTTTTATATTTATAACCGTTTACGCCGTTTATAACCATATCTTTAATACTTGAATCATCGTACGCAACCACAGGGAGTTTACTTGCCATTGCTTCGATAAAGGTAATGGGATGTATTTCAGTATGAGAGGCACTAACGAAAATATCCGAAGAATGATAGGCAAGACTAATTTCATCTGGCCAGTTAAGATAACCAGTGAAAACAACATTATCAGTTACATCAAGTTCCGAAGCTAGAAGCTCATAATTTTTTCTTTCAGGTCCATCACCAACAAGCAATAGCTTAACATTTGGTATGTATTCAGATAAATGTTTGATATTGTAAATCAAATTGTCCACACTCTTTTCTTTTCCCATTCTCCCCACAAAAATCATCACTCGTTCATCATTTTTGATTCCAAAACGCTTTCGGAACTTTTTTCTCTTATCTTCAACATCGTCTGGTATAGTGTAAAAAGGTGACAGATCAATACCATTTGGAACTACAACTACCGGAGTTTTATCGTAATAATTTAGCAGAAGTTTTTTTACTTTCTCAGAAGGAGCAATCAATGTATTCGATGCCCTGCAAATGACACTCAACCAGTAATCAAACAAATCTTTCATCAAGTATTCAACAAGAGGTGAATAATATCTGACATACTCATCGTACATAGTATGCATTGTATGCACCATTGGTACCTTGTATTTCTTTGCTACCTGAACTGCTTGTACCCACATGGAGAATTCCGTGTGGGTATGAATGATGTCAAGTTCAAGGTTTTTCACCCTGTTTTGTAAAGACAACGATAAAGGAGTTCCAATCCTGTGCTGGGGTTCTCTGAAAAATCTCATAGAAGGTACCCGGATAATGTGATCTTCGTCATCAGTATCTGGATGCTTTACAGTAAAAATATAGACATTGTGTCCACGTTCCTTTAATCCTTTTTCAAGATTTCTTATTACGGTGACAACACCGTTTATCTGTGGAAGATACGTATCTGTAAAGATTCCAATGTTCATATTGTTTGGCATTAAACTCTACTATTGTTAATTAATGCCTTCCCCCCCTTTCAAGCACTTAAAGAGACGTTTATCAGCATAATGTTTACGTGTTTATCCTATTATCACAAAGCAATTCAATGTTGGGGATTACTCTTTTGCCCGGTTAAAAACTTTTCCTAATGAACCGGGATATAACGTTTTTTATTGCCACGTTTAACTGCAATTATCAAAAACAGTACCGTTATCCCCAAAAATACCCATGGTATTGCTGTTCCAAAACTAGCATAAAGCGTCTTCCCTTCAGCTGGAACATATTCGAATTCATCTATTATGAATTCATCATCGTTCTCGAATATTGATGGCATACGTTTTATAACCCTGCCATATGGATCAACAATCCCTGTGAACCCTGTATTGGACACCTGAACAACGTATATTCTGTTTTCAACAGCTCTCATTCTGGCCTTTGAAAAATGCTGTACCAGACCCTTTTTTATATTGAACCATCCATCATTGGTAGAAATGACCAGCAATTTTGCCCCTTCATTCACAAGATGCCTTGATACTTCGGGATAATATGAATCAAAGCATATCTGAGCACCTATCTTCTGTTCTTTCATATCAAAAATAGTGAACTTTTCTCCTGCACTGAAGAAATCCAAAAATTTCAAAAATTCAAACATTCCAAAAATCGATGGATATGGTAAAAATTCAGCGAAGGGACTCAGTCTAATTTTTGCGTAATAATCATCACTGAAACCTTCATCACTTATTATACGAAGCTGATTGTAGTTTTTTTCTTCATAGATGGGAAATCCAATCAATATCTCAAAATCCTTAGCTTTAGCAATGTTGAGCAATTTATCACCGTACTCTGAATTTCTTATATCAAACATAAAAGTTGCTTCAGGCATAATAACAACAGAATCAACAGGAATCTGTGACAGTGCATTATTTACAACTTCAAATATCTCATCAGTTGAATCACTGTATTTTAATGATTGAGTGAAGTTTGTCTGAATAACCGACACCTGCTTCTTTCCATTTAAATCCATAATATTAACTGGAACAAAACGATCAATCATTCCATTAACCACAAAAACCAGCCCAAAAAATGCTGCCAGGGTTAACAACTTTATCTTCCAGCTGCCGAGCTTTTTCGCCTGATAAAAAATTAACATATTGAACAAAACAACGACAAAAATCAGTAGAAGTGGGCCACCAATTGAAGATAGCTGAAGAATTCCCGTGTGATTAACCAGAGCATCAGACAGTCTGGCACCGGTAAATCCAAGATCACCTACCGATCTAAGATATTCCAGAAAACTGAAAAAAGCTGCTACTGTAACAGACCAAAGTAGCATTTTATCTTTAAAATAGCGCAAAAAGAAAGAAAAAAACACACCAAATCCAAAAAATGGCAAAGCCATGATGACGCCCATTAAGAAAAATGTTATGGCTCCTACAAACGAAGGAAATCTGTTAAGTACCTCTGGAACATTTACTGATAACACCGGAAATACCCAGAAATGTGAAACCATGAGATAGATATAGCCAAACAGAAACCCTGCGAAACCTGCTTTTACCGGACTGAGCTTCTCCAGTGTGAAGAAAAGTGGTACAAGAGCAAACCAAATCAGTCCTCCCCATAGCATTCCGGGCATCGAAAGCGCTACCAGTAATGATGATATAACTATACCGGGCAATTCAATCATGCTCCTTTAGTATCTTCTCTACTGCTTCAGCCACGCCACTTTCATCATTGGTATTGCTGGTTACATAATCCGCGTGTCTCTTAACATCTTCAGGCGCATTTTTCATGGCTACGGAAAAACCCGCTTCCTTCATTACATCAAGATCATTGTAGTTATCTCCAATATATGCCACTTCGTTTTTTTCAGTGCCTGATACATTTCGCAAATAATTCAGACCAATAGATTTCCGAACACCCGGCCCAAAAAATTCATAAAATGAATGATGTTTTATGGTGTTATTCTTCACTATAGATATACTTTCAGAGAAATGTTTAATCTTCTCAATTACTTCTAAAATTTTCCTTTCAGGCCCTTCCAGCGCGACTTCAACAACACCATCGTGATCAATATGATCGACAATATCATCACACACACGTATTCTAAAACGGTTATGTTCATAATAACTAGCATATGGAGTATCTGGGATCTCTTCTACATGCATGTCGGGAAATTCAAAAAAATCTCTATACAGAACGCAGTTTACCTTTGCCTTCTTTGCTTCTGTTATTATATTTCGCGCAATGGTTGAATCTAACTTTATTGCTCTTAGAATTCTATTTTTGTCAGCCCCATGTAGAATTAATGCTCCGTTTTGGTATACTACCGGTATATCAAGTTCCAGTTGTTCAATATATTCCTTTGCCGAGATATAACTTCTTCCTGTTGATATGGAAACTTCTACACCTTTTTCTATGGATCTTTTCAAAGCTTTTATATTGTCATCGCTAATCTTTTTGTTGTGATCAAGCAGTGTGCCATCAAGATCAATCACAATAAGTTTAATCATGATAATTTTCCTCCAAACACTCAACGATCTGAAATGTGTGTAATTTATTATTCTTTGACTCAATCCACTCTACTTTAATCGGGAAAGCAAACTCTGGCTTCAAACGTCCATCAACCACCCATTTTCTGGAATGTTCTGTTCTATACAGCGCTGGATTCGCAACCACCTTGAGTTTTACAGGTTGCATAATCCATTTTACATCATGTATTCCATCAATGCTTAATATCCTGCTGGATATCGTTTCTCTTAACGAAATATCTGGTACGGGCTTGACGTTAATTAGTGCGATATTTTTTGACAAAGGTCCAATTATTTTAACATTTGCGATTTCTCTTTCCATCGAACCTATGTGATCAAGCAATACCTCATTTGCTGTGGAAACAGCGTAACCATGAAATGAAGGATTTGCCATTATTTTTAACAAATGCTTCAGCTTACACCCTTCCCTTATATTTCCTTCACCGATACGAGGAACCTCAAATCCAAAGTAATCAAGTGCTTTCTGAATATCATTTTTCGTCCAACTTCTAATTGGTGAATACAAATTGTCCTTTATTTTTATGCCGGTCTTCCCCCAACTATCTGATTGATTTGAACCTGTTGCAATTATCCTATCTTTGTAATTATTAAGCGCTGCATACTTTGCATGTTTGGTGCACCTGTTACAGGATGGTCCATTTTTCCATACCCGTTCCTGCATTTCCCTACCAGATCTAAAATCTATCCCGATGTTCAACCTTTCACTTATGTTGAGTACGTTTTCAATTGCTTTACTGTAGGTATAGGGGCCAAAGGTAACATTCAATAGCATTACATTCTCTTTTCCCAGTGCTTCTTTAGCTAATAAAGCAACGAGCGTACTATCCTTTCCACCTGAAAAGGCAACAAGTAGCTTATTCGAAATACTCTTGATCTCATCAACAGTGGAATTTACAAGCGATTTTATATCCACACTTTTACCTCCAGATTTTTTAGCATCTAATACTTGTATCGTAATATTAAGTATAACGTAAAAAAGGCGGCATTTAAGCCGCCTTTCAATTTTCTCCTAATTCATTTCTCTTTTTTTAACTTTTTCTTTTTTACAAGGAATGTAGCAACATGAATACCCTTGGTGCCTCTTCCAAAACCTGCATCCATTCCACAATTAACTGCGAGCTCGTTGTTAATCTGAGTTCCACCTGCGATAATCATAACCTTATCCCTGATACCTTTTTCAATGGCAAGCTGATGGATTTTTTTCATGTTCTCCACATGTACCTCGTTATGGGTAATTATCGTAGAAACGAGAATTGCATCAGCACCAATTTCTATCGCAGCATCTATGAATTTTTCTGGGGGTACGCTGGTTCCCAGATATGTGTACTTTATACCAAATTTCTCTATTCCAGAATGTTTAATATCCAGAATCTCTCTCAAACCAACAGAATGTTCATCATTTCCCACAGTGCCTGCAACAACATGCAATGGATTTTTTGAGACGAATTTCGTAATATCTTCTTCAGGTAGAATATCAGGTTTCTGAGGCAGTTCAAGTTCTTTCTTATCGATCTCAAAGGGAACTTTGGCCTTCAACTCAATATAAGTACCTTCTTTTGGATGTAGTGGAGTTTTATTAAGCACAGTCGGATCTTCAAGACCAAGTTTCTTTGCTATGGCAATTGCTGCCGCTTCCGCATGATCCTGATCTTCAGGTATTGTTAAGTCGATCTGTATTATACCATCGCCGGACCATTCTACTTCCGGTTTGATCATAGAACTCTTTCTGAATTTCTCTGATTCTTTCATTCTTATTTCAACATTGTCTGTTTCATCAAGCTCGTCAATATACTGAATCTTGTCGGAATTGTGTAATGTGCAGCCACCGATCAAGTCACAGGGCTTATCAATATCATCGGGAAGATTGTTGTTTCCAAAATGCTCACATACAGGAGCCATGTAATCTTCATCTCTTGGTACCACACTCCCGGCTCCTATTCCACCGTCCTTCTTCCTTGCTATGCCATCACCATTTCTCTCAGGATAATATCCGTTATCAACAAAAAATCCCTGTTCAACAGCTTCAAAGTATCCACCAATTTCAAGAATTTCCTCCATCATGAGAATCGCTCTCATTTTAAGTTCTCTCATTATTGGTCTTACATATTCATCGTTAACCTTCAAGATATCTTTTATGCCATCCAGAGCAATTAGTGTATGTTTGGCTGTTTCAATACCCCTGACAGAATTGACATGCCATGGTACGTTTCGACCCTCATCGGGCGTTATTGTTGACTGAACATCGACCGAAGTTAAACGAGAAATCAGAGTATCCAGAACATGTACCCTTGTAGCATCAAATAAATCCGATTCAATGTAACGGGTGTTCATTTGTGCTCTGAATTTGAAACCTTTGAACAACTCTCTAAGAGTAAGCGCATAAATGAAATTCAATTTGAATTCCGGTGTCGGAGAGACTACCGGTGGGACTGTCGATAGTGCAATATTTTCCTTTTTCATACCAGCTTTTACTGAAAAACTTGAATTGATGGCATGTTGAACAAAAAGTTCAGGCATTACCTTCCAGGCCATTTTTGCAGAAGCATTGGCGTTATGAGCACCATCTATTTGTAGCATGTCAACACTTGACATAATCTTCTTTGCCTCAGCAGCATCAACAAAGGAACGTACAGGATTTATTCCCCTATAAAGCACATTATATTGTGGATCCTGATGAGCACCGTTTACGCCCTCCTCCACAAATAAAACTGCAATTTCAGGACCTGCAACACCGCTAACATAGCTGTGATAATTAATGGGCCTTCCAACCTCATCTTCTATAATATCCAGTGCTTTTCTTGAAGCTCTTATCTGTTTTCTCGTTATCGGAATACCTCCAGTTCCTTCAGGGGTACCCTCCATCAATCCATCTATATGACTCTGTCCCAGTGTTCTAATGACCATTATGTGATCAGCGCCATGCCATGCAGCCATTCTCATTCTTCTTAAATCATCTTCGAACCTACCTGAAGCGATCTCCGATGTAATAACTGCATCTGGTTGAGGATCTATATTACCAAAATAATGCGCTGCAGGGAGTGGTATACTTTTTGCCACAGGTTCACTGATCTGATCGTATGAAAAATTGCCCACTTTCGTTCCTTTTGGAAGAATCTTTCTCCAAGTCCAGCCCTTTCTTCTTGGACTGTAGTGTTCCAGATCCTTCAAAATCTCATCTATATCAAGTTTTTTGTTTTCAGGAAGTTTCATCATTTCACCCCCTTGAATTCCTGCTCAACAAGATCCCATAACTCTCCTGAAGCAAGTTTTTTACCGGTTGGGATAATGTCTTCGTTTGTGATCTTTGAAATCCTATATACAACATGTCCTGCTCCCTTTCCAAGTAGTCCCATATCAACCAGTTTATCTGTGATTGTCTTTACCTCAAGACTGTTGAATCCCATTCGCAGCAATACAGAACGTTCAATCGAAGGGGAAGTGTGATCCTTTGCCAGATTAATCAAGGGTTCAGTAATTCGATCTGCGAGTTCCCAAAAATATCTGTCCAGTTCTTCATCACTCATTTCTTTTAGATGTTTACTTCTGGATTTGAAATTATCCCGCCTCTGTTCAGCCATCTGAAAAAACCTCCTTGCTAATATCTTCTATATTATCCGTATTTGTATTCAGTTCTTCCGCAAGAAATTCAATATCCTTCCCACCTAAACTGCTTACTCCTCTTTTTCTCAACTGTTTCATATACGATCTTCTCAATCTATCCAGAGAGACTTCTTTCAATTGCAGTTGTTCGGGTTTCTCTGGTATCACAATTCTTTTGCCGGGTTCATCGAGCTCTGAAGGTTTGCCTCTAACAATTTCTATACCTTGCTTTTTGGCAAAAGAGAGTTGCGCTGTGGGTAATTTTCCCGCTCCCGTGTATTCTGTTTCCTGAACAACAATTATTTTATCTTCCGGTAGTTTTCTTGCCAGAGCAACCGCCACTGCTAATGATGTGTTCCCAGCCGGGCCACGTTGCATTCCTTCAAGCCTGGAAAGCATCTCTGTCACATAAAATACTTCTCCCTGGGTTACTAGATAATATTCATCCATATAACGGAGTGCTCTTGCGGCGTTCCTTGGTACGTCAGATCTATCGGGAAAAACCGAGAAGGGGATTCCAAAACCGGTATGACCGGTAGTGAATGACTTTTTATTGAAATCGTTATCGCTTGCCATATGTAAACCGTACAAGTCAACACTTGCAGCGATTATCCTTGTTTTATCAGAATTAGCCTTTTGAATACCTCTGGCTGTTCCGGTAAGATTACCTCCTCCTGCGTTAGTAACAATAACGTAGTCTGGATCTCTGTCTGTTTGCTCACGTACCTGCTGAACAAGTTCATAACCCAGCGTTTCCACTCCATTTATTCCGTAAGGCGTGTAAAGTGAAGCGTTGAAGTATCCGGTTTCTTCCAGCAACAAAAGAAAGTAATAAAAAAGCTCTGGTCCAACTGTTAGCTGTAAAACCTCTGCACCGTAGCTTTCACAGGCTCTGCCCTTTTCAAGTATTTCTGGCTGTCCTCTTCCTTTACTGTCATATGTTTCCTGCACCACAATGCACTTAAGTCCTCTTTTAACAGCCTGCGAAGCAACCGCAGCACCATAATTCCCGCTTGTCGCAGCGATAACTCCTTTATATCCGAGTTCCTTTGCTTTGTATACACTAACTGAAGCCCTGCGGTCTTTAAAACTCCCAGAAGGATTTGACGCTTCATCCTTTAAGAAAATCCTCGCTCCTTTTCCTTTGTCAGAAAGATATCGAACTAGCTTGTTGATATTCTTGAGCTCTACCAAAGAGGTATTGCCCACTCCTGTTTCCTTTTGTATTGAAGATACTTCATCAAGTGAAAATCCCGCACTGCTCATCATACCTTCGTAATCAAAAGAGATTCCTTCATTTTCAAAAGAGTCATAATCTATTCCTACGGAAGCTTTCATTATTTCATTTTTTCTACTCATTACTGCTTCGTATGATCTATTACTCATGATTATCATCCTCATTGTCTATTTTACGTAATAGTTCAACAAGCTCGGTCCCAGCATTATAAAGCTCCTTGATGTGCTCGCCAAAGCCATGATCATATTTAGGATTAACAGCAATAAGTGTACCGTATTCTGTTCTTCCTATAATCGTTTTTACTTTAACGTCGTCTCCAATATTTGCCGTTTCATTTTCAAGATAACCCTTTAATCTCATTTCCAGCGGAACCTTAGATGTATCCTCTGGAACATTAGAGCTTCGTTCTTCGGGTTTCAAAACAATTCTTTTGATCTGTACCCAATCGCCTTTTTTAGCAATCATTCAACCACCTCACCTAACGATTGATCATCATTCTTGGTACCGGGAGTTCCAACATGCTTATGAAACCAGGTTCAGCCTCAACAACATCTCCTATAACATTTGTAGCGATAGCTATTGTTCCTTTCCCTCCGGGTATTTCTGGTTGAATCGAAAGATTTATTTTCGGTTCACCATCAATAATGATGTAATCACCTGTTTCCACAGATTCCTTTTCTGGCTGGATTTGCTGTGGGTGTACGAGTTCGATTACAGGTTCATCATTGATGTAACCTTTTCCTATATGTTTACAACCAGCCACCATGCCAGGCTCTACATTAACCACAGGTGTACTTCTTTTTGTTTTCGAAATGATGGGTTCACGTGTTTCTTCAATCTTCGTCAGCTCCCAACCAAGGGCATCCGCAATCATCCTTATTGACTGCTGAAATCCTATATGGCCAACAATGGTGCCCTTTTTCAGTCCTTCATTGAATTTCTGTGGCGTTGTGCCCACGCCCTGGGTTCCCATAACAGTTTTGCCAAAGGGTGACAGGTCATTAACTCTTTTAGCAAATACCTTGCTAACATTCAAACACGTCCCGGAAATCGCAATTGCTAGAACATCCATAATAAATCCGGGATTTATTCCGGTACCGATAACGGTGACTCCATTTCTAACTGCTGTATTATGAATAGTTTCAGAATTTTCGGGATGTGAATAGAATGGATAAGCCATCTCTTCAGCTATAGTAACCACATTTACCCTACGATTGAGAACAAGAAGGATCTTCGGTTCAACCTCTTTTATAAACGAATTTGTAGCAATTATGACAACATCTGGATTGGTTTCTTCAATAGCTTTTTCAGGATCATCATATATTTTGGCACCATATTCTTCTTCATCAATTACGGTACCAATATCCTTTCCAATAACGTCTTTGTTGATCTCGACAGCACCAACCAATCTCAAATATTTCTTTGAAAATACATTACGAGCAATTCCACTTCCCATAGCTCCCAATCCCCATACCAGAACTCTGTAAGCCATTTTGCATTTCCTCCTTCAACATAGTTTCTCTATTCATTTTCATATTAACAAAATTAAAGACTCCATTCTATCCTGAACAGAGTCTTTAAATCGTTATTTAAAGCGATTATTGAAGCCGAAACAACTCGCATTTGAGTATGCTCATTTAATATTGCACAAAATCAGGCTTCGAAGGCCACCCTATTTACTTCTTCTACCGAAGTTATTCCATTAACTACCTTTTTTATTCCATCTTCATAAATCGTTAGCATTCCTTGTTCTTTAGCAGTTCTTGATATTTCGTAATCAGAAGCACCTTTTGAAATAAGCTCCCTCAATTTGGAATCAACTTTTAGTGTTTCCATAATAGCTGTTCTTCCACGATATCCAGTGCCACGACATTCACCGCATCCGGATCCAGGAACATATTCATGGAAATCTTCTTTTTCTGGAAACAATTTGGATGCAACTTTTACTATGTCATCTCTCATGGGAATCTTCTTTTTACAGTTATTGCAAAGCTTTCTTACCAGTCTCTGACTGACAACACCTACAAGAGATGTACCCAGCAGATATTTGTCAACACCCATATTAATAAGTCTTGAAACTGCACCTGCAGCACTGTTTGTATGAATAGTTGAAAATACTTTGTGCCCTGTAAGTGATGCCTCTATGGCAAGCTGCGCAGTTTCTCTATCTCTAATTTCACCAACCATTATGATATCAGGGTCCTGCCTTAGGAAGGATCTCAAATAGCGTGCAAAGGTCAACCCAATTTCTGCATTTACCTGACATTGAGTTACACCTTCAATTGTGTATTCAACAGGATCTTCAGCGGTTATAATATTTACCTTTTCAGATGAAACTTCATTTAAAACCCCAACAAGGGTAGTGGATTTTCCGCTACCTGTGGGCCCCGAAACAAGAATTATTCCATGTGAGGATTTCAACATATCTCTGAAGCGTTTCATATTAAAGTCAGTAAGTCCCAGATCATCAAGGCTACTTGTAGCATTTGAAACCTTTAGAATACGAAGAACCGCCTTTTCGCCGTATACTGAAGGCATTGTTGAAACCCTGAAGTCGTATTGTTCTCCTCTTTGCTTTATATAAAACTTTCCATCCTGGGGAAGTCTTCGCTCAGATATATCGAGTCCACACATAACTTTGATCCTAGAAACTACTGAATTATGAGCCTTCCTAGGATATGTAAGCATTCTCCGAAGCATACCATCCACTCTGAATCTCGCTACCGCTATCTTTTCATAAGGTTCCAGATGAATATCGCTTGCGTTACTTTTAATAGCGTTATCCAGCAAAGAATTTATGAACCTGATTATAGGAGTTTTTTCCTCATCAGTTTCCTCATGTGTTTCTTCCTCAGCTTGCTCCATTTCATCAAGATCGAAACTCTTCCCGATTATTTCGCTTGTTGGAGTTTCTTCATAATTGGATTTATATAGAGGATCAAAATTTGGTGGTGGTGTTAGTTTTACATCAATATCAAAACCAGTTAAAAAGGACAGTTCACGCTCAATTTGAGGTACTTTCAATACCTCTGGCGTCAGTACGACCAACCTGTTGTCCTCAATGTTTAACGGTACCACATTGAGTCTTTCAGCAACTGATCTAGGAACAAGTCTCAGAACTTCAGGAGGTACTACTCCGGGAACGTCATCAATAACTTCAATATCATATTGTGTTGATAATGCCCGATAGATATCATCCCAGGAAAGCATACCCATTTCCACGAGAACTTCTCCAAGGGGTTTATTAACTTTTTTCTGGACAGCAATCGCTCTGTCCAGAACATCTGGAGTTATCAGTCCTTTTTCTTCAAGTAGCTCCCCCAGCTTTTTGTAGACCCTCATTTTTTACATACCTTCCTCCTGCGTGTCCAGTCCAAATCTGTATATCGCTGGAATATCCAGCGTATCACCAAGCATTTCTTCTTCTATTTCAAATCCTGCAGCTATAAGTGTTACATGCAGTTCTTCATCATTCATCTCTGGATCTACAATTAATCCAAGCTTGACATCGGCTTCTTCACTACAATTCTGCCGTACCATAGCTGCTGCGATGTTCATTTCCTTTAAAGTGATATTTTTGGCTGAAACATTCAGTATTATTCCAGTTGCATTATCTATGGGTTTCTCCAACAATCTACTTTCCATTGCTGCTCTTGCAGCATCTTCGGCTCTTTTGTCGGCTTCGCCAACACCAATTCCCAGCATTGCTGTTCCAGCATTTCTTAGAACAGATTCAACATCTGCAAAGTCAAGGTTTATGTATCCTCTTCTTGTTATCAACTCCGAAATACCTTTTATTCCATGATGTAGTGTTTCATCAGCTTTTGCAAAAGCCTCAACAATAGAGGTATCGGGTGGTAATTCCTGCAGCAGTTTATTGTTGGAAATTCTTATCATTGTATCCACAGAAGTTCTCAACTGCTTCAAACCTTCCCATGCAACTTTTAATCTTGTATTTCCTTCAAAGAAAAATGGTGTAGTTACTACTGCCACAGTAAGGATGCCCATTTCACGGGCAACTGATGCAATTATTGGAGCGGCTCCAGTACCTGTACCGCCTCCCATACCGGCGGTTATAAAAAGAAGATCTGTATCTTCTAATTCCTTTGTTATTTCTTCAATGCTTTCTTGAGCAGCATGTTCACCGATCTTCGGATCGCCTCCAGCACCAAGTCCTCTTGTCAGATGATCTCCAAGCTGTATCTTTAACTCAGCTTCACTACTGTTAAGAACCTGAACATCCGTATTTGCAGCAATAAAGGTAACGCCATGTATACCCTCAGTTATCATTCTGTTGATAGCATTGCCACCAGCGCCACCAACGCCGATTACTTTAATAAGGGGTAATCTTGGTTCTGTATTTCCCTTTTCATAATTTATTTCAAAGCTCATCCTCAACACCTCCGAAGAAGAGAGATCTAATGAAGTCACCGAAGCTTCTTCTCCTTTGTTCTGTCGCAATCCCTTCAGAAAATCCCATCTGTTTTGATTCCTCGTTTACGATATTTCCCAGGCACGCACTGAAAACTGGATCATTTGAAACATCTTCGCTTTCTTCAATGCGCGGGTTAAAACTTGTCTCATATGTACCGACTCTTACAGGCATTTTTAGTGATTCAACACCAGTATCACTTAGTCCTCTAAGTTTAGCTCCTCCTCCGGTGAAAACTACTCCACCGGGTATACCGTCTTCAGAATACTCAGGATGCTGGTTCATAAACATCTGAACTTCTCTGCGAATCTTGTTTAGCAATTCTTTCACCCTGGCAAAGACAACAGTAGACAATTTTCTAACTGTTACCCTTTTTCTTGTTCTTTCATCCAGGCCAAAGTATTCAACAGAGCTTTCTGAAGAAGGAGGAGTCATTGTAGCGTAGCCATTTGTAACCAGTAATCTCTCCGCTTCATCCTGAGATGTACCCAGAACTACTGCGATGTCCCTAACGATATTCTTAATGCCCAGGGGGATTCTAGAAATGTGCACAGGGAGATTCTCTTTATATATAATCAACTCAGAGAATTCATGTCCCAACACTACACAAACCACACCATGCTGCTTTTCAGTGTCTGTTAAAACAGCTTCCGCACTCGAAATAAGTGATGGAAGCAGCAAAAAGTCTGATGAACCAAGCAACTCTTCAAAAAGCCTTCTGAAAACTTCTGCACTTCTTCCCTCACTTGAAACAAAAACCATCTCAACATTCAGTTTTTTTGCTTCCATGTCAACTGGATTAAACACAACCTTTTCATCATCGAGTATGTATTTCCTTACATACTTCTTATGAATATTTGTATTTCCCTGTTTGAGCTTGTTCTGTGAAATCCTTGACATGATGCCATCAATAGTATTCTGAGTAACAAGAACGGGTTCTTCCGAAGAAATCTCTTCTTCTACATTTTCTGAAAAAACTGAATACTCTCCGTCAGTAAAACAAATTCTAAATTCAGCTTCAATTTCCTTCTTTCCCAATTGACCCGTAAGATCATCGATAAGTTTTTGCACCGAAGCTTTCAAGGCCACAGCATCTTTGACATCGCCATTGTCTATACCAACAGCCTTAACGCTGCCATAAGCCTCAAAAAACATCTGTCCTGTGTTATCAGTACTGATAACAACACCTTTAACTGTGTTCGTTCCCAGGTCAATTGAGACAGAATATTCTTTTCCCCTTGGCATATTTATTTCACCTCACCCTTAATAATTTACCATCACTAAATAGCACAAATTCGCTACGATCATCGGACTTTTCAATTATCTCATAGAATGAATTATCAATTAAGTCCAGTGTTTCCCAATCAAAAATTCTAACGCTTATTCCTCTTCTCAACACAATACGTTTATTACTAATATCGACATAGGATACCGTTACATTGCCCCGGCCCAATGAACCACTCTTATTAACGATATCATGAATCCCATCTATCATATCCTTTCTGATAGAGTAAACACCGTCATTATTAAAAAAATCAAGACCGGTATATACAATATTTGTTTTAATATCTTCAATTTTTGCAAAATCTATGATTTCAATAGATTCATTTACCCAGTAATAATCATTGCCGTAATAAAATATATACCTGGCATTTTTAAACATCAAACGATTGCCAGGAAGCTTCTCCATACCTGGTGGAACTATTATATCAGCATACCATTTCTTTACAAAGACCCCTGGAAAATCAAGTGTATATTCATCACCATTTTCAGTATATACCAGATAAGTGTTATTTCGGGTTTCAGTAAAGAATACTTCAATTGTAAAATTTGCCAGCCCGAGAATCCACAGACACGCAATTAAAAAGAAAAGTATCAAAACTCTCCGTCTCATAGAGAAAACTACACATCAAGATCGGTAATTGCAAGAGCATGTCTTTTTATAAAATCTCTTCTCTCATCTACTTCGCTACCCATCAATATCGTGAATACCCTGTCTGCTTCCTCGACATCTTCCATCTGTATCTGTACAAGTTTTCTGGAGGAAGGATCCATCGTGGTATCCCATAACTGATCAGGATTCATTTCTCCCAGACCTTTATATCTTGAGAAAGAATACTTTTTATCACTGTTTTCCTTCAAGAATCTTTGCAATCCTTCATCGGTGTAAAAATAATGACTCTGTTTTCCAATATCAATTTTATACAATGGCGCCTGTGCAACATATATCTTTCCTTCTACAATAAGCGGCGTCATATAACGATAGAAAAGCGTTAACAATAATGTCGTGATATGTGCTCCATCAACATCGGCGTCAGTCATAATTATGATCTTCCCATATCTTAATTTTGACACATCACATTCTTCACCAATTCCAGTACCAATTGCCACAATTATATTGTTTATCGTTTCATTTTTTAACAGTCTATCTATTCCAGCTTTTTCTACATTGAGAATCTTTCCGCGCAGCGGTAAAATTGCCTGAAATCCTCTTTCTCTTGCCTGTTTAGCTGAACCGCCAGCTGAATCGCCCTCAACAATAAACAATTCGGTGTTTTCCGGGTCTTGAGAAACACAATCTGCAAGCTTGCCTGGTAGTGTTGTGTTCTCCAGTACATTTTTTCTTCTTATCATCTCTCTGGCCTTTTTCGCAGCCAATCTTGCTTTAGCTGCTTCAAGAGCCTTATTTAGGATTGATTTAACCTCTGTTTTGTTCATTTCGATAACTTCACTCAATTTTTCTCTTACGACTTTTATTACAGCTTCATAAGCTTCTTCATTTCCAAGCTTTGCCTTTGTCTGCCCTTCAAATTGAGGTTCTTTAATCAGAATACTGAGAATCGCTGTTAATCCTTCTCTTATGTCTTCCCCATGCAGATTATCGTCTTTCTTTTTAAGAATATTAAATTCCTTGGCATAATCATTAAAAACCCTTGTAAGCACTGTTTTCAAAGCAGTAAGGTGAGTCCCACCTTCAACTGTTTTGACATTGTTTACAAAGGTCATTATTTTCTCATCGTACGAGCTTGTAAACTGAATTGCCAGTTGTACCTTTATTTCGTTGTACTCGCCTTCAATATAGTATGGTTCTTTGTTAAAAGCACGTCTTTTCTTGTTTATCGCTTTGACATATTCCACTATTCCACCATCAAAGTCAAAGGTCCTTTTTTCTCCAATTCTTTTGTCTTCAAAAGTTATTTTCACTCCGGGATTGAGATAGGCCAGTTCCTTGAACTTAGCTTCCAAAATATCAAAATCAAAATCCGTAGTGCTGAAAACATTTTTATCAGGTCTGAAAGAAGTATCAGTTCCAGTAAGCTTTGTTTCTCCAATTATTTCAACAGATGTTACTGGCCTTCCCTGTTCATAAACCTGTCTGTATATTTTCCCATCACGATATATCTTGACTTCAAGCCATTCAGAAAGCGCATTTACCACAGAAACTCCAACACCGTGCAATCCACCGCTAATTTTGTATGTGTCTTTGGAGAACTTTCCACCAGCATGAAGTGTAGTCATAACAACTTCCAGCGCACTACTTCCCGTATCAGGATGAATATCAACAGGAATTCCTCTTCCGTTATCTGTTATCCTGACACTTCCGTCCTTTTCGATTGTTATGGTAATAAGATCACATTCTCCCGCAACAACTTCATCTATACTGTTATCCAGAACCTCATATACAAGGTGATGTAATCCTGCTTTTCCGGTAGAACCTATATACATTCCCGGTCTTTTTCTCACAGGATCAAGGCCTTTTAGTATCTTTATACTCTGAGCATCATATATTTTTTTCTCTTCCACTTGTACACCTCCGTGTCTACTGGTATCTCACTAACTTCAACTACAATGATTTAAAGTCACAATTTATTTCCCTGAACCTATTCTGATATTCTTAACCAATCTGGTACCAAGTGCCTTATTTATTTTTGAAAGTATCTGTCCTTTTCTCAATAAAAGCTCTGACTTCCAGACACCGTCATCAGCAACAATAGTTAACAGATCATTATCAAAATCTTTAACCCTGCAATGCTTCGAGACAGTTTTTCCGAAAATATTTTCCCATTCTTTGTTAAGAGTGCTCTTCACTTTAAGATTTTTAAATATATAATTCTTTTTAGAAAGTATGTCCATCACTTCTGACATAATTTTATAATTTTTTTTCATTGTATACCTTCCCAGTTATCGTCTCTCGTCATCACAAAACCTTCAAAATTATCCAATAATATTCGTGTAAGGCCATCTGTGAAATCTTCTATTAAAACTTTATCTTCAATTTTTCTTACCGGAACCAGTCCCATACTTGTATGGGATAAAAACAATTCATCCGCCGTAAATAATTCCCATGATTTAACATTTCTCTCTTTAATCGTGATGTCCATTGCTCTGGCCAGACTTAAAATGTTTTCTCGCGTTACTCCTGGCAGTACTCCAGATCTAATATCAGGGGTTATTAATTTCTCATTCTTAACAAGAAAAATATTCGTATAGGAACCTTCTGTTACATTGCCCTTTTCATTCAACAACACTAAATCGTAGTTATCAGCCATCAACTTTTTTGTCAATGTAATCCATGGAGATCCGTAGACCTTTATTGAAGGTGGCATTATATCTCCAGATGGTTTTAGATATGGAGAAATTGAAACCCTTACACCAAGTTCGTAAATATCCTTCAGCACACTGGTTACAAGTTTCTCGAAAAGTAAACAAATGCTTTTAGAAGGAAATTGAACGATTCTTATTCTAAATTCATCAGCATTTTTCTCTGAATTTTTCTCTATCCCTTCATTAATAATATGAACCAGCTCTTCAAAATTCATTGAAGGTTCCATTGAGAAAAAAGCAAGCGTTTTTTCCAACCTTGTGTAATGCTTCTTCAAAGCAAAAGGTAATCTGTTGTAAGTTCTCACAACTTCATAGGCAACCTGCCCCATGGCAGGGACAATATCCTTGATGTTGATCAAACTTTCTTCGTCAGACCTCCATCGATTCGCAACATAATTCAGCATTCGAAAACGCCCCCGATCTTTCGGATTTTTGTATTTGTACCCTGACAAAACCCTCTGTATGTATACCGTTTATTCTATGCTGAACGTAGTACTCATCATAACCCATACTAAAACCATTATTTGTTGTTTCAACCAGCACTGTGCTTTTCTTGCCTACCTGAGCTTTCAAATAGCATTGACTGCCTTTTTCTGCTATTTCTCTTAATACTCTGGATCTATTTTTCTTAACTGTTCCTGAAACCTTATTTTTCATAGAAAAAGCTTCCGTGCCCGGTCTTGGAGAAAAACGGAAAACATGCACCTTCAAAAAATTCATCTTTCTCACAAAGGCACAAGTTTCTTCAAATTCTTCCTCTGTTTCTCCTGGAAAACCCACTATTATGTCCGTTGTAAACGAAAACCGCTTGTTTCTGCTTCTTAACTTATTAACAATTGCATTGTAGCGCTCAGTTGTATAATGTCTTCTCATGTGTTTCAAAACATTGTTTGATCCACTCTGCAATGAAAGATGTATATGCTGCGCAATTTTTTCATGGTCCGCAATATAATAAATTAGCTCGTCGCTCGTCGTTCTGGGATCCAGCGAACTAAGCCTTAACCGCCAGTCTCCCGAGACCGTTGACAAACATTTAAGCAACCCAAACAGGCTATCATTTCTGTCAAAACCATAATAGCCAATATTCACACCTGTTAGTACAATCTCTCGATAACCGTTTTCTATAAGATGTCTGAATTCATCCAGTACCAAATTTCTATCTTTGCTTTTTATCCTGTTTCCTCTTGCCAAACGGATTCTACAATAAGCACAATTGTTAATACAGCCATCCTGTATTGCCAAATAAGCTCTTGTCCTGTCAGCCAATCCCTTTTTTACTATCATATGTTCTTCCGTTCTGAGTACAGGTTCTTCACCATTCAAAACGGCCTCAACAACGTCGTCTATGGATTGTTTTTCATCAATTCCGCCAACATAATCAAAACCAAGTGTTTGAAAATCCTCCGGTGAAAGCTTTGAGTAACATCCGACCGCTATAAATGATGCTTCTCTATTTTCCCGCTTCAAACTTCTAATCAGCTGTCTTGTTTTTCTTTCTGCCTCTGCTGTCACTGTACAGGTATTAATGATAAATAGGTCAGCCTTTTTTTCTTCAAGGCTAACATTATATTTTTGCGAAAGTTTCTCCCGCATAATTTCTGTTTCGTACTGATTTAATTTACATCCAAAGGTAAATATAGAAATTCGTTTTCTCATTCCGAATTTATTTTACCCTCCAGCCCCACTTTTATTAAGTATAGTCTATTGATATAACCCAGTAACCTTGATTCATCATCCACTACAGGTATTGTCTTAAGCCCTTTCTTTATAAGAAGATCAGCTGCGTGTAATGTTGTATCTTCTGGTTTGACGGTTATGGCTGGAGAGAACATATGCTCTGAAGCAGGGTCATTCCTGATTTCTTTTAATTTACTCATGAATTGATGTGTATCCGGAATAAATGAAGCACTTCTTAGCAAGCTAAAATAACTTGGAAGTGAGCTTTTTATAACATCACTTTCACTAATAAAACCAATAACTCTGTATTTCTCGTCAACAACAGGCAATCCTGTTCGCATTTTTCTCAAGCATGCCACGACAAAATCTTCTACAGATTCATCTTCAAAAATCGCTGATACATCATTTATCATGGCGTCTTTTACTTTCATTGGATCACCTCAGTCTTTTGACTTCAAAGGTATTCATATTGCTATGAATATCTTCTACTGTGAAAAACTCTTTTCCTATAAATCTACTTTCTGTTACTGCAGCAGCCATACCAATCTTTGCAGCTTCCAACAATTCTTTCTTATTTTCAATCAAACTATATGTAATACCAGCAACAAAACTATCTCCTGTTCCAAACAAATGTGATTGTTCAATACGTGCTTTTGTTTTCATTAACCAAACACCTTCTTGAGTGGCTACTATGTCTCCCTCAATTTCGTAAGAAATTATTGCCATCTTGTTTCCATATTTTACTATTTCCTGTGCAGCTTCAACATAATCATCAAGCTCTTTGAGTTTTTTACCTAAAAGCTCTTTTGAACTCCTTAGATCTGGTTTGGCTACCGTGTAGTGTCCTGCTTTAAGAGCCACTTCAAAATGCTTCCCTATTGATTCACCTATAACCGTTTTACCTGCTTCTTTGGCTTTAGTTGCAAGCATTGCATAATAATCCTCTGGAACCCCCGGTGGAACACTACCTGATATCACAACAGATTTAACTCTATTTAATGTTATCTCATATCTTCTCTTTAGCATATTCAACGTTCGTTCATCAATAAGAGGGCCAGAAGAATTTATCTCAGTTATGGTGTCATTTACCTGGTCAATGATAGCAATATTCTCACGTGTTTCTTCGTCTACGTAACAAAAATGAGAGGTTATTATATCGCTTGCTTCTCTTAATCTTCTTTCAACTACCGCTCCAATAAAACCTCCCAGAAATCCCATAGCAATACTGGGTATTCCCAATCCAGATAAAATCAGGGATACATTTATACCTTTGCCCCCGGGTTCCATCTTTGAGTATTTCTGATTTCTTATCCTGCGCATTTCATTGATTTTGAAATCATCAACAATTAATTCCCTGTCAAGCGCAGGGTTAAGGGTCACTGTAAGAACTTGCAAAATTTTACACTCCTATCATGTAATTTCAGGAAACAACATAATTCTCTGGAGTTCCCACATATGAAATTTTACCATCTTTTAAAGAAATTAACAAATCACATATGTCTAAAAACCTCAATGTATAGCGGCTAGAAAGCAAAACGGTGCAATCTTTATTTGACTGATATATCATGTTTTTTACATGAACAGAGCTTTCATCATCAAGATTATCTACGATACTGTCAAGAATTACCATAGATGGTTTTCTAGCAAGTGTTGAATATATTAAAAGCAGTATTCTTTGATAGGGAAGTAATACGTTCAAACTGGTTTTGGGAGAATAAGTTAAAATGTCTTCAATATGAAGGGTTTTTATCAAATCAAGATCATAATCAGATAGATCTTCTAATTTGAAATTATTCCCCTTTATTAACCTAAAAAATTCCTTCAGGCTAAAATCGCTTAACGCATTAAGAAATGATGTATCAACGTAGGCAATATCATTCCTCAACTCTTTTCTATCGTAATCCTCAATTCTTTTACCAAAGGGCTCCACTATGCCATCTCCATAAACATTCTCAAATAACTCTTCATTGAGATGCAGCATTGTTCTCAACAACATTGATTTTCCCGAACCCCGTGGACCATAAAAAAGCACAATCTGACCTCTAGGAATAGAAAAACTAATATCCTTCAGTACCCTTTCACTGTTAATGTAAAGGTTGAAGTCCTTAACGATAAGAGCAGTCTCATTCATGAGACTGCTCCTTTCTTTCATTTCCATTATTACACGATAATCTACTTCTAATTTCATCTTGTATGGATTCTTTATCACCGTTTTTGTTCATTTTAATAAGATCAATTTGAGCAACAACTTTGGGACTTGATTGAAATTTTCTCTTGCTTGATCCTGATGGTTTTCCATTCATCATATCACGTCTCCCTCATTGATTGCATAATGATTATACAAAAATTGGTTTTCTTAATAATGATGACTTATTTAAGGAAACGTTTCTTTTTTATGTTATTCAGTCCTCGAATCGTTTAACATTCCTATAAGGGATTTCAGCTGTTTGCTCCTGGAAGGATGTCTTAATTTCCTCAGTGCTTTTACTTCTATTTGCCTAATTCTTTCTCTGGTTACATTGAAAAACTGGCCCACTTCTTCCAGTGTCTTTGTTTTTCCATCTAAAAGACCGTATCTCATTTTAAGGACCATCGCTTCTCGTGGACTCAACGTGTCGAGTACATGATCTATTCTTTCACGTAACAGCATTTTCATTGCTGACTCCTGAGGTTTTTCAACAGAATCATCATGAACAAAATCTCCCATGGTCGACTCTTCATCTCCACTTATAGGCGACTCAAGAGAAATCGCTTCCTTAGAGGCGGCAAGTATCTCTTCTATTTTTTCAGGCGTTTTACCTGTAAGCTTACCAAGTTCTTCAACACTTGGATATTCTCCCTGTTCCTGTAAGTGTTCTCGAATAACCTTGTTTACCTTATTTATCGTTTCGACCATATGTACCGGTACCCTTATGGTCCTTGCCTGATCGGCAATCGCTCTTGTTATTGCTTGTCTAATCCACCATGTTGCGTATGTGCTGAATTTAAAACCTTTCTTGTAATCGAACTTCTCAACTGCTTTAATCAGCCCAATATTTCCTTCCTGAATAAGATCAAGAAAAGACAGTCCTCTACCAATGTAACGTTTTGCAATTGAAACAACGAGTCTGAGATTAGCTTTTATTAATCCTCTTCTGGCTTTATTCTCACCTTTTTGGACTCTTCTTGCCAGTTCTCTTTCTTTACTTGGTGTCAATAACGGTATTTTCCCTATTTCCTTAAGATACATCTTTATTGGGTCTTTCAAAGAAATATTATCGTACATTTCCGGCGAGTTAAATAATAACGAGTCAATTTCTTCTTCCTCGGTATCCTCCATATCTTCTTTTTCTTCTTCATCCTTCTCTACAATCTTGATTTTACTCTTTTCTAATTCTTCGTATGTTTTCTCCATCATCTGTGCATCGAAACCTTTGTAATCTGGAGGAAAAGCATTATCTATATCAGCATAGGTTATATAACCCTGCTTTTTTCCCAGTTTAATCAGTTTGTCAATATTCTTCTTAATCTGTTCCTTTGATAACTTCTTTTCTTTTTTCTTCGTCTTTGTGTTTTGTTTTTTAGCTGCCATTATTTCCACCTCCCTGACTTTTCAAGAGCAACCTAGACAGTTGTACCCTTTTCATAAGAAGAGAAGTTTTGACTTTTTCATTGCTTACCTGGTTGATCTTTCTGTCCAGTTCTTTTATTTGCTCCTTGATCAACATTTTTTCAGTTCGTTTTTCAAGATCATTAAGTATTACTTCAGCTAAGTTTTTGTTCATTGGGGTTTCCACGATATTCATTAGTTCTCTTCCAAGATCTTCTTCAACATTTTTCAGTATGCGTTCAAAATCATCATCTTTCTCGATTAGCTTGTAAATTTCCATACAGGCAGAACTCAAAGGAAGTAATTCCATGGTTTTCAAAACAAGAGATTTGTATTCAGGAAAAGAGAAGTAGATGTTAAGCAATTCCTTTTCACCGGGTTTGAGTTTCTTTTCACCAGACCTGGGTTTAACGTTTTTCCTGAATGGCTTCCTTCGTGAAGAAACGTTTATGGACTCTTCTTCATAACCTGTTAACTCCGATATCGCTTTTACCGCGGTCTGCAGTCCGGGATTATCACCCTGTTCTTGATACTTTCTTAAATATGGTTCTGAAATCTGTAACAGCTTTTTCTTTCCCTGATCGTTCTTTAGATCGAGTTTCCTCGAAAAATAGTGTATCTTAAATGTCGGTCCCGGTACTGCCTGATTTAAAATATTACGAATATCTTTCGGTTCCTTTTTCACCAACAACTCACCGGGATCTTTGAATTTAGGAGTTTGTACAACCGCGGTGGATAGCCCTAATTGCTCTGCCATTTCTACTGCTCTAAACGTAGCTTTTTGTCCGGCTTCATCTGAATCAAAAAAGAATAGAATATTTTCAGTTATATTTTTTAGGAGTTTCAATTGTATTCCTGTAAGTGATGTTCCAAGTGTTCCTACTACATTCTCTATCCCTGCTTCATACAATGAGATAACATCGAAGAATCCTTCAACAACTATTACATAATTCAAACTGTCTATGCTCTTTTTTGCCCTGTTCAAATTGAATAAGAGTTTGCTTTTCTTAAAAATACTACTCTCAGGTGAATTGAGGTATTTTGGTCCATTCTCATCTGAAATTACTCTGGCACCAAAACCCACAACTTTGCCTGATTTATTTCTTATTGGTATCGTTAATCTATCTGAAAATCTATTAATGAGGTTCCCCTTGCTAAAATATGCAACTCCTGCGGAAACCAAATCATCTCTTTTAACTTTATTATTAGACTGTATAAATCTTTCCAGAGTTCGATCACCAGTTGAAAGACCAAGTTCGAAACTACGAATGGTCTTTCCCGTGATCTTTCTGCTTTTTAGGTAGTTAATAACATTTTGACTGGTTTTGTTTTTTTTGAATAATTCGTTGTGCCAGTATCTGGCAAGATTTTCAAGTATTTTAGTAGATTTATGATAAGCTGTTTCTTCAAAAGCCTCCATCGGGACATTTACATTAAACATGTCTGCAAGCTGGACTACCGCATCAGTGAAGGACAAATTTTCTATCTTTTGATAAAAACTTATTACATCGCCAGAAGCACCGCACCCAAAACAGTGAAAAAAACCCTTTCCGGGACTCACATAAAAAGAAGGATCTGTATCATTATGGAATGGGCAAAGTCCACGATAATAGCTTCCTGACTTCTGGAGGTTAACGTAACGTCCGACGAGTTCGACAATATCCACAGAAGATTTCAGCTTTTCAATTAGATCCTTGTCGAACACTAAATCACCACCGAAAAACGGTGGACCCCTTCACAATAGGAATCCACTCTGACTTATATAAACGATATATTATCTCTTTGAGAATTGCGGAGCTTTTCTTGCCTTTTTCAAACCGTACTTCTTTCTTTCAACTTTTCTTGAATCCCTTGTAAGTAAACCTTCTTCTCTTAAACGCTTTTTAAGATCGGGATTGAACTCCAAAAGGGCTCTGGCAATTCCCAACCTCATTGCTCCTGCTTGTCCTGACAATCCCCCACCATTAACTCTAATCACATAATCAAATTTTCCAAGCGATTCTGTAATCACAGCAGGTTTTAAGGCATGTCTTACCCACAAATCATTATGAAGATATTTCTGTAAATCATCAAATTCCTTTCCGTTAATTACAAATTTTCCTTTTCCTGGCCTTAATCGTACCCTTGCAACCGCAGTTTTTCTTCTTCCTGTTCCATAATATTCAACCATTTCAGCCATTCAATATCCTCCTTACTTCAACAAATCAATCTGCTCAGGTTTTTGAGCTTCATGTCTATGTTTAGGTCCAGCATATACTTTAAGCTTTCTAAGCATATTTTTTCCAAGTATAGTTTTAGGCAACATCCTACGAACAGCCATTTTGATAACCTCTTTAGGATGTCTTTCAATCATTTCCTTCGCTGTTCTCGTCTTCAAACCTCCGGGGTAATCGGTATATCTGTAGTATTTCTTCTGATTCATTTTCTTTCCTGTTAGCTTGATCTTGGATGCATTAACCACAACAACAAAATCCCCTGTATCAACATGTGGTGTATATATCGGCTTATGCTTACCCATCAATATCCTCGCGATTTGACTTGCCAGTCTACCCAAGGGGGCATCGGTAGCATCCACAAGATACCAGTTTCTTTCGATTTTCTCATCATTATGATCAGAAACATAGTATTCTACCTTGTCTATTTCACCTTTTCGTTTTGTCTGAACTTTTGTCCAGTTGGTGCTTATTTTACAAAGAGGTGTTTTCTGTATTTTCATAACAATTAATCCTCCCTCGAATTTGCCCTATTGCTGTGTATCGTTATAGACGCTTACAAACTTACGGTTCATTTTCGTTTCAAAGTGAACCTTGCCATCAATTAAAGCGTATAATGTAAAATCTCTGCCCATCCCTACATTTTCTCCTGGATGGATCTTTGTTCCACACTGTTTCAATATGATCGTTCCGGATTTAACAAAACTATTTTCTCCTCGTTTAATACCTCTATATTTCGCATTACTGTCTCTTCCGTTTCTTGCTACACCACCACTTTTTTTATGGGCCATTCAATTCACCTCCACCTTAATACTCAATCTTTTCGATAAGTATTTCAGAGTAATGTTGCCTGTGACCATATTCCCTGTCGTAATTTTTCCTTGGTCTAAATTTGATCACTCTGATCTTTTTGCTTCTACCGTTTTTTACGATTTTTCCTACGACTTTTGCACCTTCAAGGTAAGGCTTGCCCACTTTTAATCCATCGTCACTTTTTAACATGACAACACGGTCAAATTCAATGGGATCTCCTTCATTGTAACCCTTTTGTTTCTCTGTGAAGAAGCTTGCCCCTTCTTTGACCTTGTACTGTTTCCCGGACGTTTCGATTATCGCGTACACAAACACTCCTCCTTTTGCACTATAAAAGAGCTGAGCAAGGTACCTCTCGGCTTTATTACCTTTCTCATGCCCGATTTTCTTTGAATACCTGCAAATTTTAACATACTTTGCCAGATTTGTCTTTGATTAACACACAAATTCAATAACATTTGATGTACCAGGTTTTATTCTAATGCATTTCCTGTAATAGCGCAAGTTGCCAGCCAATCTTTTGCATGATATAATTTTTCACTGCATAGGAGGCGTATCCTAACTGGTAAGGAGCCGGTCTCGAAAATCGGTGGGGTTTTTACCCCTTGTGGGTTCGAGTCCCATCGCCTCCGCCAATGGGCGGGAAACCGTCCTTTTTTTAAAGAGAGGTGCTGTCATGCTGAAGAATTTACATGATTACTTTAGCAAAAAAGATGAGGGAGATTGCAGTTACGCTATTCCAAAAAAATGGCTTCATAAATCATATGAAGGCGAAAGAAAGGTTTCGGATAGCTTCATTCGTGTGAACCCCAATAAATATATCAGCTGGTTAATGAATGAAATACTGGTTAAAGCAGAAGAAAAGACAAACTACTTACTTCCTTTATCCAGAATCAAAGATGAAATGTCACCCAATTGGATAGCAAATTCAAACATATACGGCGCCTTTGTGAGAAGTACAGTGGCTTACGGTCACGAAAATCCTGGCCTTTTGAACACTGAAAATTCTAACTTTACGGAAAATGGTACTTTCCTCAAAATGATAATGATATTGCCCTACCTAAAAAATATGAACATTGATACGCTTTATCTCCTTCCTGTTACCAAATTTAGCGATGCATTTAAAAAGGGAGAAACTGGATCACCTTATGCGGTTAAGAATTTCTTCTCAATAGAACCCAGATATCACGACAAAATGTTGAAAGATTTCAGTGTTGAAGATGAATTCAAAGCATTTATTGAAGCAGCACATATAATGAATATCAGAGTGGTTCTTGACTTCATTCCCAGAACATCTTCCAGAGATTCTGAGTTAATACTCGATCATCCTGAATGGTTTTACTGGATTGATATTAATGAACTGGACAATTTCGAAGCACCTAAAATTGAGGGGCTTGGATTTGCTCAGCCATCAAAGCAAAACCTTGAAAAGATTTATTCTCAGGAAAACGTAAAGAATCATTTAAAGAAATTTAGGTTTGCTCCAAATAAAGAAAATCCAAAACGATGGCACAATTTTGTAGCAGCAAATAGAAATAATCCTGATTTTTTGACTGAATTAACTAAAGAATTCGGAGTTATAACCCCACCCGGATTTTCCGACTGGATAAACGACAATCAACCAATCTGGAAAGATATCACCTTCCTGAGATTATACGAAGACCACCCTATAGAATCCCGAAAATATCTAAAGGATCCTGAAAAACAACCACCATATATTCTTTATGATGTAATCAAATCATCGGATTTCCCAGGAAATAAACCTAATATCAAGCTATGGGATGCCATAGAGTCAATTATGCCCTTCTACAGCAAGAATTTCGGTGTAGATGGATCTCGGCTTGACATGGGTCATGCATTACCCGATGAGCTTGAAGAAAGAGTGATAAAGTCCGCAAGAAAAAATGATCCAGCCTTTGCCATGATCGCAGAAGAACTGTCCATGTCAAATGATGAAGAATCGAAAAAAGCGGGTTATGACTGTTTCCTGGGTAACTCATGGTGGATGGAACCAAGAATCGAGGAGGGTAAGTTACACGAATTGTGTTTTAATGTTTTACCACAATTAAAATTACCGGTACTTGGAAGCGCCGAAACACCAGATACTCCGAGAGCAGTAGCAAGAAAATGGGGTAAAAGTTTTTCCCGGTTTGCAACATCACTTAATTTCTTTCTCCCTAACGTCATTCCATTCATTAATTCGGGTCAGGAATTCTTTGAAATACAACCAATGAATCTTGGGTTGGACAACGACGAGTCGGGACGTTATCTATTACCGAAAGATGATCCTTTTTATGGGAAACTGGCTTTCTTTGATAATTATGCGCTACACTGGAAAAATGAAGACATGAATCAACTCATTGAACTTCTCTCAAATATTAGAAAGGAAAAAAACGACCTTATTAAGGCATCAAACTTCAAAAAATTCGAACAAATCGATGACAGCATCATAGCCTTCATGTACTGGAACGGCGAAAAGGGTTTGATAATTCTTGGAAATATGGATTTTCAGAACCAACGACATGTGAAGCTTGATTTAGGTTATTATACCTGGAAGGGTGAACATGACATTTTGTGGTTATGCCGTGATTACTCAGGTGCGCAACCACCATGGCATACTTCAGGTTCTCTGGAAATCAACTTGAATCCGGGAGAATTCACAGTAGCTGAGCTGTCTTAAAAAAAGCAAAGCAGCTCTTAATTAGTCTTTAGGTTTAACAAGGAACTTTATTGCTGTTCTTACCTCTCCTTCAATTTCTACATCAACAAAAGAAGGAATACAAACTAAATCTATTCCTCCTGGAGCAACATAACCTCTTGCAATAGCAATTGCCTTAATTGCCTGATTTACTGCTCCGGCACCAATTGCCTGTACTTCAGTGATACCTTTTTCCCTAATTACCCCCGCTAGAGCTCCTGCAACGGCGTTAGGTTTAGAATTAGATGCGACCTTTAATACTTCCACAATTGCTACCTCCTTTGGACGTCTGCATATTACCTAAAGAAAAGAATATGAAATAAAATATTAAATGTAACTCGTTCACTAACAATTATATCAAAAAAGTTTGCATTAACAATGATAATAATGGTGCGCCCGGCAGGATTCGAACCTGCAACCATCGGATCCGAAGTCCGATGCTCTATCCAGTTGAGCCACGGGCGCATAACACAAACAAATGGGGTGGCTGGCGGGATTTGAACCCGCGACCACCTGATCCACAGTCAGGCGCTCTGCCAACTGAGCTACAGCCACCATGGTTTTTTGGTACGCCCGGCAGGATTCGAACCTGCAACCACCGGATTAGAAGTCCGATGCTCTATCCATTGAGCCACGGGCGCTGGAGCGGCCGACGAGACTCGAACCCGCAACCACTGGCTTGGAAGGCCAGTGCTCTACCAATTGAGCTACAGCCGCACATTTATAATGGTCGGGGAGACTGGACTTGAACCAGCGACCTCCTGTGCCCAAGACAGGCGCGCTGCCATCTGCGCTACTCCCCGGAGCCAATTAAATATATCAGATTTTACCTCTTCCGTCAATATATTGCTTTTAAATAAGTTTACAGTTCCATGATCCATGGTCTCATAACTTTCATATTTTCAACATTAACAACTATCTTTGGGAAATTATTCCCCAGTGTAATCAATTCAGCAGCT
>JAYEJL010000056.1:0-3074 GCA_034660555.1 Thermotogota bacterium | reverse complement strand
AAAAATATCTCTTGTAAAAATCAGTTGAAAATCCATGCAGGTGAACTATCTTCGGTTTCTTGACCGTATATGAAAATAAGGGGAAAGTTAACTCTGCGCAATGAAAATGTATTACGTCGTAGTTTTTCAGGTATTTTCTGAATCTTCCTGGAATTAAGTTTATCCCTAACGTGATTCTGTCGGAATGCACCATTGGGAACCAGTTTAATGCAGGAATTTTAAAGACGTTAATGTCGTCAATTTTTTCTGTTTTTGCTTGCCAAGAAGGATTC
Organism: Thermotogota bacterium; assembly: GCA_034660555.1. Taxonomy (GTDB): domain Bacteria; phylum Thermotogota; class Thermotogae; order Petrotogales; family Kosmotogaceae; genus JASMTM01. Next base: position 2,802 of record JAYEJL010000056.1, on the reverse strand, counting down.
CATTTTCGATTCATGTTAAATGTCATGATATCGGTCTGCACTCCAATTTTGTTTAGTTTGATTGAAAGATTTCGAATTACGGCTTCAGCTCCGCCTTTAATGGGGTAATATGAAGGTGTAACCATTAGTACCCGCATCAAAATCACCTTGAAATCTAACACGATTGAACATACAGATGTTTATTTTCGTGGGCTTTAGCTTAGAAATTTTGGGTTTTGGAAAAAATATGGTTAATCTCCAAGCGGATTTCTGTAGATTTCGCCCCCGCCATTCGTGTATACTTTGTTCATGTCTTCTAAAAAGGATAGTTCATCTAAATTGCAAACGTAAGACCATGTTACGATTGTTTTGTGCACGGTGTTTAATGAATTAAGGTAAACTATTCCATTGTTTGGCACACTCGTGGTGTTAGACAGTGAAAAAATGTCACCTGCATATGTATGGCCGTAAGTGTGTAGTACATTTTCTGTTGACGACACGTCAGCATATACTTGTGTATGCTGAATGCCCGCGTTTTTGTGCATCCATTTGGCAGCGAAAACACTCCAATCGTCTGTATATCCGGAGCTACAGTACAGTTTGTAAGTGTTCATTCGATAGCTGCTGAGGGGTATTGACCAGCTTTCGCTTCTTGTTACTTCATATACGAAGCCTGTTTGAAAGAGAAAGTAAGGCACAAGCACAATCAACAATAAAATCGAAACACCAAGCTCTTTTTCTCGCTTGGATACCAACTTGATGAGAAACTCGGCGCCTAATACGCATAAGGGTGCTAAGAAAAAGAGCAATATGTGATAATACCTTGTCATGTTCATTGTACTCGCTAAGCCGGGCACCAATATAAGCGCGGCTAAAAATGCCGCAGCCACTACAGTGAACGCGAAGTGTTCTCTTTCAAGCTTAATATTTACTCGCTTCATGATCAAACCAACGAAGCCAAGGGCGATGAAAAATTCTGTAAGATACGCAAATGCTCTGCTGAACGTGTTCCAAATGGTGGGTGGACTCTCCAGTCCTAAACCTCTTAGTACCGTCTCCCCTCTTGATGCTGGATTGAAGAATTGATCTAATTGTTCGTACACGTAGTTCCCATATGATACTATGTTGTCAAAGACAGCCGATTGGGATGTGTAAAGATACCAAACAAACATTATAACAAAAAAGAACGCAACCATGGTTGCAGTTATGTTTCTACTCGGCCGTTTCATTAAGATCAGGGAAATCAAAGTAAAAGAGATAAAGAACAGGAAAATTAGTGCGAGTGCATAGTGCGATGTCACCAAAGCAACGCTAAAGATCATGAAACACATCATTTTGTTAAAAGGTTTCATTTTCTTGTTCAATATGACAAGTAGCAACAAAACCAAAAACAACTCAGCAACCATCTGTCTGGCTAACCCTAACATCTCACTGTGGAACGTTCCCTGTGCCATGAGAAGAAACGCCGCGGCGAAAGCCCTTTTCTTTCCCAAATTTTTTTGCCATAGTTGATACAAGGCTAGGGGTACGAGAGAAAAAATTAACGGATATAAAATCTTCAGCACATACGTCCCACTCATATTTAACAAAATTGAGTAAATAGTAGGAAGAATGGTGACACTGAGCATCGAATTCAATCCACTGTACCCAAGGCTCATAAGAACTGAACTCCAGTGCGCATTGTTTTCGGTGGTTTGGAAGCTAAAGTATTCAATCGAGATGTCGGATCCGAAGGTAACTATGTATTTGGATATGAGCGAAGAACTATAAAGAAGGGAGATGGCGATCATAAGTACAGCGAGGGGATAAAGTTTTGGAGGTAATGCTTTCTTTGAAATAATTCCGACAACAAATAGCAATGCTGTTGTCATTGTCATAAGTAGCAAAATCAGATTGCTTCCGAAAGCGTTTATCCACATTACACCTAGGACGCTTAAAATGGGAAGAACCGTTAGGAGTAGCGCTAAGGGAGATACTCCAAGAGTTTTAGCCTTCCGAAATTTGATGTTTTTGCTTCTTAGAAACGCCACAAATGCGCCTGCGAATATAAAGCTGTTCAAAGTTACCATTAAAGGCGTTAGCGAAAGCGGCTTAGAAATGCCGAATGAGAAGCAGAATTCGTTTACGAAAAGTCCGGCGAGCATTAGAAAAGCAATGCTGAAACCAGCCGAGAAAAGAACGGTTTCTAATATATCAAGCTCGTTTAATTTCAGCAATTTAACAATGATAATTCCAGGAACAATGGTGAAATAGATAAACCCTATGACTTGTCTGGCAACCGGAACATCGAAGAACACCAAGGCACATGTTATGAACTGCAAAAATAGTGTAATCAGTAGAAAATCCCTTGGTTTCCATTCAGCTGGCGTGGAATTCATCTGGCAAAACCCCTTATCTTTGCATATTTGGAATGATATATTTAGAGCTTGTTTTCTGGGTCTAAATTCTGTCTAGTTTATCGTAAGACAGAAGATTTATTACCTATGAGCTGCATTATGTATAGGCGGAGAGCGTATGAACAGAAGCATGAAACCATTCCAAAATCTTTTTACCCATAAAATACTGATGATTAAGTCGGCTGTAAAGGAATTGCAAAGCGCAAAGTTTTGTGCAATACTCTTAGTTTCGGTGGTTCTTGCTGGAATTTTCAGTCTCTCTCCTGCGATTTCATCATTAATGAACGATGTTATTATAACAAGCACTGGCAGAATAACAACAAAAGCACCAATAACTTACAAGAGTGAAATACGAGGCATGTTCATAAATTACATGGGAGGCTCTGATTGGGACTTGATAGCGCAAACTTGCAAAGACAATGGCATC
>JAYEJL010000055.1:0-15685 GCA_034660555.1 Thermotogota bacterium | reverse complement strand
GAGGCCACATGCATCTTTGAATTATGAAACCCCCATGGCTTACAAGGAAAAGGGTAATAATTCAAAGATAATCATAGTAAAAAGGTGATTGTTATTGTTCCGTGTCCAATTTTAGGGGGTCAGAACGGTGTTTTTTGAATTTACGTACAACGTACCACGTACCACGTACAACTTGTTTTATTAATCTTTTTGTTGAATCTCGGATCTCTAGTCTCTTTTCTCGTCATTAAAAAAGGAGTGAAATTCATGATACAACCACATGGTGGAAAACTTGTAAACAGAATAGCAACTAAAGAGGAGAAACAAAAATGGTTATCGAAAAAGGAAGAATTGAAGAAGATAAAGGTATCATACTGGGATCTTTCAGAAATGGAGAATATCGCATCGGGACTTTTTAGTCCTCTGGAAGGCTTTATGACAGTAAAAGATTATAATTCTGTACTGGAAAACATGCGATTATCTAGTGGAGTAGTTTGGACTATACCAATAGTACTATCTGTAAATAAAGAGACAGCAGATCAACTTAATCTTAACAATGATGTTTTAATAACAGCTGAAGATGGTACAGAATATGCAATTTTACATCTGGAAGATAAATACAGAAGAGAGAAAAAAGAAGAAGCAAAAAGTGTATACAAAACTGACAGCGAAGAACATCCGGGAGTAAAGTTTCTTTACAGTCTTGGCGATATTGCTCTTGGTGGAAAAATAACACTTTTAAACAGGATTAAACACGATGATTTTGTTGATTACCGTTTTGATCCTGTAGAAACAAGGAAAATGTTTGAAGATAGAGGTTGGAACACTGTGGTAGCTTTCCAGACCAGAAACCCGATACACAGGGCTCACGAATATCTACAAAAAACAGCTTTAGAAATAGTTGATGGACTCTTTATTAATCCTCTCGTTGGAAAAACAAAAGCTGGTGATATACCTTCCGATGTAAGGCTAAAGACATACGAAACAATAATCGACAAGTATTATGTGAAGGAAAGAGTGGCTCTTGGAGTATTCCCTGTTAATATGAGATACGCAGGCCCAAAAGAGGCAATATTCCATGCTATCTGCAGAAAGAACTTCGGCTGTACCCATTTCATTGTAGGTAGAGACCACGCGGGCGTAGGTGATTACTATGGTACATACGAAGCCCAGGAAATATTTGAACAATTTGAACCGGAAGAAATTGGAATAACTCCATTAAAATTTGAACATGCTTTTTATTGCACAAAATGTGAGAATATGGCCAGCAGTAAGACCTGCCCCCATGGAAAAGAAAACCATGTCTTTCTCAGTGGCACTAAAGTAAGAAAAATGTTATCTGAAGGAAAAATGCCACCCAAAGAATTCACAAGACCGGAAGTAGCCAAGATACTTATGAATTACTACATGAATAAAAACAATTAATAAAGAGCATTAATTTGGACCATAGTTTGCTATTGTTATTTTTATAAACAAAGGGCGGAGCTGAATTCGATGATGATTTTTATCTAATTTTGTTGTTTAAGGCTCCCACCTCTTTACATTTTTCTTTGAGACAAATTGGGCAGTTTTAAAAATTACAGTAATAATTAGATACTATATTTCTTTGTTTTCAACCATTGTATTTCAATATCATTGGGATCTTCTATAAAGAAAAAGCTGATTGAATGATTAGGTGAAATTGGCCCACTTTTTATCTCTATTCCACTGTTCTTTACATACTTCATTGCAGCGTTCATAGAATCAACCTCAAAACCTATTGAAATACCTTTACTTTTAAGCTTAACATCATAATTATTATCATCTATTAATTCAATCTTTGTTGAGTCTTCTTCACCAAGCATTGCTATTTCTACATCATCACCTGATCTGAATCTTTCAAATATTTTCATTCCAAGAAGTCTGGTGTAGAACTCCAATGATTCCTCCAGTTCATTAATAAGAACCGTTATCCAACAAAAATCCATATTTCATCACCTTAAAATTTGCTTATTCATTTCCTGCTTAATATTCCCGCGCGAGCTTGCTGTAAACTATACTCCTGAGAACATTGGCAGCGCAACGGATAATATCTTCCTCAGCTATTTTTCCACTTTTAAAACCAGCAAGAATTTCCTTTTTGTAATACTTCCCTCCTGGCATAATCAAATCGTTACCTGCTTTCATACAAGAAGCGCTATCTGCAAGACCTTCTGCTGTAGAATACCAGTCAGTCATCACAACACCATCAAAGTCCCACTCGTTGCGCAGTACTTTTGTGCATAAATCATAACTGTTTGCTGTATATATTTCATTCAACCAATTGTAACTTGTCATCACTGCTTTTGGATTAGCTTCGCATACAACAATTTCAAAAGCTTTTAAATAGATTTCTCGAAGCGCTCGTACATTAATGTTGCTGGAGACTCTCATACGGTTATCTTCCTGATTGTTTGCACAAAAGTGTTTTACTGTCACATAATTACCTTCAATGCTTTGTACACCGTTGGTAATAGCTGCTGCTAGCTTCCCTGAAAGAAAAGGATCTTCGCTGTAATATTCAAAATTCCGCCCACATAAAGGGTTTCTATGTATATTAACAGCAGGAGCCAACCAGCAAGTAATGCCATATTCATCCATTTCGGTACTTATAGCTCTTACCACTTCTTCAAGCAGTTCTGTGTTCCAGGTCTGTGCCATCGCAAGTTCAACAGGAAAGGCTGTAGTAAATTGGTAAAGTAAAACATCTTTATCAGGGTTTCCAAAAATTAGTTTTTTTGTCATTTTTGGCAGGTAGTTAAGTAGTTCAAGCTGAGCATCAACCATCTTTATTTTTCCTCTTCTGCCAACCGTAGATGTTTTCTGCAACCGCAAACCAGCAGACCCATTAGCAAGGGTTACATTTATGATTCTTTTTTTACCAGCTTAGATGTCGTATTCCCAGATGCACCAGGTACATTGAAGTAATTCTTATTGAATAAACTCGATTTGATACCCGCACCCACTACAAGCTCAATCATATCTTTTAAACTAAGTCTGTGCATCAATCTATCCACTTTTTCATCATGATACGTAGCAGGTTTTTTATATTCATAATTAACTGTTTCAAAACTTAAGGAATCAATTATAATCTTTTTTAAGTTTGATAAATCTTCCTTATAATTGACTATTGGAGGTTGAATCTCATCAATTTTTGCTTGTGGCTCACATACATTTTCATGTCTTGATAAAACCACATTCTTATCAAGGTTAGAACAACACATGGTTCTGTGTTTCTAGAAGAATTTCCAAGTCGAACTATATAATCTCCCTTTTCAAGGATAAAACTGCAATTTTCTTCATCATAGCTCTTCAAAGATGTTATATCGATCATCATTTCTATTTCTTGGGATTCTACTGGCTTTAATTCTCTTGTTTTTGTGAAGACTGCAAGTCTCTGATATTCTTTCTTCAGTTTGTTCTGTGGGCAACTAGCATATAGTTGAACGACTTCTTTTCCGGAAAAATCGTTTCTGTATTTGTGACCTTGACTTTTATTATTGCATTTATTCCATTAACTTTAACATCAATGAATGAAATACCGAAATTTGTATAACTAAGCCCATATCCAAATTCTTACTTAGATTCTATATTAAAAGTATCGAAATATCTGTATCCTACATATATTCCTTCCCTATAATATTCATTCTCTAAATTATCTTTTAGATAACTGTATTCGCGAGCAAAGGGGATATCATCATACTTTTTTGGCCACGTATCAGCAAGTTTCCCAGACGGAGATACTCTACCTGAAATAATATCAGCAAATGCTGTGCCGCCTTCCATACCCTGCTGACAAAAATAAACAAGTGCTATTATGCCCGAAATATCATCCATAAAACTTAGATCGAAGGTTGAACCTACATTAACCACAATAATCGTTATTTTGTAGGATTCAGCACACTTTCTAATATTTTCTATTTCGATTTCCGACAAATAAATCATAGTCATTATTGCCTAACTTGCGGTCATAACCCTCGCTGGATTGCCTTGCAAATACATAAATGCATGTATCTGTTTCACTGAGTTTTATATCATCATTTGTTATTTTTCGTTCATAGGGATAACTAAATTGTATTTCCATTGCTTCGGCGGCTTTATTAGGGTTGAACACACTCATTTTCTTTGACATTTCTTCTCTGTACTCATTCAATCTTTTAGTATAGAGGCGTTCATAATAGTTGTTAATCCATTTCATTGTTGTAATGGTAAAACCTGCTTTTTCCAGACCCTCTAGAATACTTACGCTATGCCTCTCATTTACTCCACCAGATCCTGTTCCACTCTTAATTGTCTTTTTTGCGCCAGCGCCATAATGAGCAATTTTCCAGGTTTTATTGGTAATACTCCATCATTTTCAAGAAGCACAATTCTTTCAGAGGCAGAACGACACACAAGTTTTTTATGGATCTTTTCTCTTTCTGTTTCTGATTTATCTTTAACAGCCTTTGTTCTGGGCCTGCTATTTCCAAACATGAATATTTCCTCCGTTTCATTAAGAATGTATAATCAATATTAATTTCAATTTATATTTAAAGTATAAAGCATAGAAACTTATCAAATAAATCTCAGTAGCAGAATAATTTATACAATAAGAAGCATTTTTCGCCCCTGTTCAAAAACGAAAAAACTCTTCCTTTCATTATGTAAAAAATGAATTGTGTCTTCACCTTGTTTAGTAAATTCTTCGTTAAGTATTACAATGGAGTTGAGATATGTATAACTTATAAATTTGGATTTTTAGTGATCCGGAGGTTATTATGCCTTTAATAAGTAAAAATGCCTTCCTGGAATTTTTGAAGTGCCCTGTAAAAGGATGGATAGAGGCTCACAATCCACCAAAAAAAGATGATTCTCTTGCTGATAAATACAGAAAAGAAGAAGGTATTGAAATCGAGAAAAGAGCACGCCAGCTTTTCCCAGAAGGAATTTTACTGGAAGAAAAAAATCCTTTTATTGCAGAGGACATTACCAAATGCATGTTCAGGGCTCAGTCCTTCAATACCATTTATGAAGCAGCATTTGTTAACGGAAATTTTGTGGCCAGAGCAGACATTATTGAGGAAACACCTGACGGTTTGAAGGTATACGAAGTCAAATCCAGTAAAATCAACACCAAACAAATAAAGGATCTAATCAAGGATATCGCTTATACAGTGATGGTTATAAAAGATGCTGGATATAAAGTGAATGGTGCTACTTTAATACTAGTATCTGAAAACTATAGGAAAGGCTTGTCAGATCAAAATCTGTTTGAACTATGTGATGTTTCTAATGAAGTTCACAAACTTATAGATGATTTTTTACCAGAAAAAGAAAGAGCCGTTGAGATACTGGGAAAACTAGAAAAACCTGACCCCGAATTCAAATACGAATGTAGAAGCTGTGATTATTTTAACGATTGCTTTGATCTAGATAGAGATAAAACAATATTTGTACTTCACAACATGTATCACAGTCATGTTAAGGAACTAATTAATAAAGGCATCTTTTTACTGGAACAACTAGATAAAGATAAGCTTGTAAAAGATTTGCATAGAAGAATCTTTAGGTCAATTAGTGAAAATAAACTAATTATTGATGATAAACGTGGACTATGGGAAAAACTTTATGAACTGAGGTATCCTATTGGATATCTCGATTTTGAAACCGTCAGTACTGCGTTGCCACTTTACAGAGATTTAACACCTTACGAAAAGCTTCCTTTTCAGTATTCTTTACACATTAAGGAGAATCTTGATTCTCCCATTAAACATCTGGATTACCTGTTTTTTGATCCTTCTATGGATGAATCAAAAAAACTTGCAGAAACACTTGTGGAGGATACCAGAGAAATCAAAACGCTTATGGCATATCATGATAGTTTTGAAAAAAATGTCATAAAAAACCTAATAAAACGAAATGAATACGATGATCAATTGACAACAGCTTTAAGTAATATGATTGACAAATTTGTTGATCTGGAATTGCTTGTAAAAGAGCATGTATATCATCCAGGTTTTCATGGAAGCTTTTCTATAAAAAATGTTCTGCCTGCTCTCATACCAGATTTCTCATATGAAGGTTTGGAAATAAAAAATGGTGACGATGCTTGCTACATATTTGCAAAAATGGCACGTGGAGATTATTCAGAGCAGGAAATGGAAAGGATAAGAAAGAACCTTCTTGAGTACTGCAAATTGGATACATTGGCCATGGTCAAAATTCATGAAAAACTACTGAGATTCTGTTCTATATTATAATGAAGTCTTTGTTATTACAAACACTTGTTAAAATCTATTCTGGCCAATAAATAACCTGCAAATGGATTTTGTTTGAGCTTTACAGGAATCTCTTTAAGAAAACTAATTTCATTATCTACTTCAAATTTCAATGCTTTGATATTTATTCCCGCTTTCTTTGCTTTTTGCACCGTCTTTGAAAACAAAGGATCTCTTTCGAAAAATGGACTAAATGAAATCGCATCGCCTCTAACAACAAGAAAAAATATCCTGGAATTGTATCCCTGATTTTTCAAATTCATTAATTCATTTAAATGTTTAGTTCATCTTTTTGTTGGTGCATCTGGAAATCTCGCTGTTCCAGAAGCATCAATCAAATTCACAGATTTAAGTTCAATATAGTGCTTTCCTGTAGTACTTTCAATATAATACTCAAGGCGACCATTATCAACCTTTGGTTCGGATTTTATCTGCTTGATTTTATCAAAATGGTTTATGAGTTCCTCTTCTATAAGCCATCTAAAGAGGATATTTGGAAGTCTTGAGTCAACACTTACCATCAATAGTCTTTTGTCAGGGAAAGACACAGTTTCTACAAGAAGAAAAGCATGGTGTGTTTTGCCTGTTTCTCTTCTTTTCTCATGATGACATTAACATTTGGAATAAGCAGCCTTTCAAGTCTTCCATGATCAGGAAGGTAAACCAGTTTTTCGAAGCTTTTGCCCTTTACAATCGCGGTGAAGCGATTAGGACTGTTTATGAATGATGCTTCTTCTGGGCAATTAATCCAACGATATATTTTCATGGTTAAATTATAACAACTATAAATAACAATATGCGTATTTCAGTTTGAAGTCTTGTAGTTCCCTTTAACAATATAATGCGATCAATATGAGTGTGAAAAATTTAAGAGATACGTCAAATTGTCACCAGGTATCAGCGTGCTATAATTATTTTGTCTGATTTTTGTAAGTTATTTTCTTATAATCTTAACGCTGGAGGTGTTAGGAATGTTCAAAAAGCTTGGTTTGCTAGGATTGGTTCTTGTTTTTGCAGCAGTTGTTCTTGCCCAGGTGACAGGTACAGTTGCTGAGGTAGACAAATATGGAAATGTTCACACCAACATTCTCGAAACTACTGTTGAAGAAGCAGGTTTCGAACTTGGAGATATGCTAGAAGTAAGACTTGATGGTGAAGTTATTGAAGCACCTTTTGTTACCACTTATGGTGATGTGGACACCGGTAACCCTCTTGTGAGAATCACCGGTGATCATGTTCTTCTGGCAATTAATTACGGTAATTTCTCCAAAACCTACGGTCTCGAAGTAGGCGACGAAGTTGAGATAAGTATTCTTGTGGAAGGTGCTTATAAGAAGGAACTCGAGCTGAGACATCTTGTCAGAACAGATGACAGGGATGATTATAAGAGCGATGCCGTTTTTGCCAATTTCAGAGAAGTCACAATAGGCTATATTAAACCCGGTACACTTTATAGATCTTCTCATCCCGCTATCGATGATCCTAGAGCTCCCTACGCAAATGAATTATGTGAAGAAGCAGGTATTAACACCGTTATCAATCTATCAGATTCAGTTGAAGAGCTTCAAACGGCATGCGAAATATCCGACTTCTATAAATCATTGAATGAAAAGGGACAGGTCATTAATTTAAATATGGGAGTTGACCTTGCAAGCGATAAATTCGCTCATAATCTGAGAGAAGGTTCACTTTTCTTGATAAACAATGAACCGCCATATCTAATTCACTGTGTTGAGGGTAAAGACAGAGCTGGCATCACAGTTGCAATCCTTGGTGCCCTTATGAGAGGAACAGTAGAGGAAATATATGAAGATTATGCTCAGTCATATGTGAACTATTACCATGTTAAACCCGGAACAGATGCCTATGAAGCAGTGGTAGGAATAATAGAGGGTATTCTTGAAAATATCAGCGGCGGTAAGGAAATTACAAACGATAACGTAAATACCATAGCTTTCAATTATCTTAGAGACAAAGTTGGCTTAACCTTTGATGAAATCTTGAAATTGCAGGAAAAACTTTATTACTGATATTTCTAAATAAATAGTAAAGCCCGCCTAAAGGCGGGCTTTTTTGTTATCATAATTTATTATTGCAACTATTTCTTGTTTTTAAAGAATTTGTCAAACATAAACAGCTTTCTCATGTGCATTTTGTTCTTTTCTTTATCTTTTGGATTCCAACTAAGCCAAAAACTTCCACTCTTATTCTGCTTTCGTTTGTCTTTTTCTTTTTTGTTATCAAAGAACATAACAATCACCTCTACTTGTTTACGTTCTTTACTATTGATTATATCATATCAACAAGTAGTTTAGAATGATTCTAAACAGGAGGAGGATATAATGGACAATCAAATTAGCGTTGGAAGAAAAGTACCGGATTTTACACTAGAAAACGAAGATAGAAAAGATATTTCACTATCAAATTTCAAAAGCAAATGTGTAGTGGTTTATTTTTACCCAAAGGATAATACGCCTGGATGTACATTTAAAGCAGAAAGTTTTCGCGACTACATGAGCAAGTTTGATAAACTTAATACCGCTGTTATAGGTATAAGCAAAGACAGCGTCAAGTCACATCTTAACTTTCACAACAAGCTTAATCTGAATTTTAACATTCTAAGCGATCCCGATGCTTCAGTACGCAGAATGTTCGATGTGATAAAGAAAAAGAAAATGTTCGGAAAAGAGAGATTGGGAACAGTAAGGTCAACCTTTGTACTGAACAAAGATGTAGTATTAATAAAAGAATTTAGGAACATAAAGGTGAAAGATTATGTCGAAGAAGTGCTGGAATTTATTAGAAGTAATTGCAATTAAATAATGAGTTGAAAAAAGTAATTACCAAATAAATGCTAGCACTTATCCCCTAAAAGCTGCATTCACAAAGAATGCAGCTTTATATTTATAAAAAGACTATCTATTCATCTTGTTTTTTAAGTTTTTTTGCCAGCTCAACGAGTTTTTCTTTTTTGTTCATTTCTGGATCATCCACAACTACCTGAAGTAATTTATTCAATATTCCTCCAATTTCGGGTCCTTCTTTAATCCCGAGCTTTATAATATCGTCCCCATCTACTTTCAAATCTTTTACTGTAATTGCAAATTTGCTTTCTCTTAACTCGTTAAATATTTCTTCGACATTGTTTATTGTATTAAGTTTTCCCTGTAATCTAGTAGGTTCCTGAGCTTTCATGTCGGCACGCCACACATGAAAGAGAAGCTCAGTGTATTCAACTCCATGTTTGTTCACAAAACGACTTACTGATTTTTTGTTTTCTTCAGGAAATGAATCATGATAATGAACCAGATGTTTAACTGTTTTTATTGTTTTGCTGCTATATTTCAATCTTTTAAGCGTTCTACTTGCAATATTTTCACTGGTTATATTGTGAGAATAAAAATGGCCAATCCCATCTGATCCGATTTTCATTGTTTGTGGTTTTCCTATATCGTGAAAGAACATAGTCAATCTCAAAACCAGTTCAGCTGGAATAACAACCATGGATTCAATAATGTGATTTGCAACATCCAGATGATGATTGGGATTTTTCTGGTCTATTCCAATGGTTCCTAAAAACTCAGGACAGATGAATTTCATTAGATCAAAATCTACAAGACCAAATAATACATATGGATCAGAAAGTATTATTTTGTTGAATTCATCTCTTATACGCTCTAAGCTAACCTTTTCCAATAAATTGTTGAGCCTGGAAATAGTATTCTTGGTCCTGTCTTCTATTTTGAACCCTAACTGTGCTTTGAACCTTACAGCTCTAAGCATCCTGAGAGGATCGTCTTTAAAGGCTTTTTCCGGATTAGCAGAGCGAATTATTTTGCTTTTGATATCTTCAAGACCACCCTCCGGATCAATAACATTGTTTTCTGCATCCAGAGCAAGAGCGTTTATTGTAAAATCCCTCCACCTGAGATCATTTATGATATTTTCACCCCTAAAGGATGTTATTTCGTACATTTCTTTATTAATAACAACTGTTACAGTACCATGTTGAATTCCCGTGGGTACTATTGTATAACCTTCATCTTTGAATATTGACAACATTTGTTCAACAGTTGCATTTGTTGAAATGTCCCAATCTTTTGGTTCTCTGCCCAAAAAAAGATCCCTGACACATCCTCCCACCAGGTATGCTTCATATCCCAATTTTGAAAGTGTGTCAAGGACTCTTTTTGCTTCTTTATTTATCTTGAAAAAGGTTCACCTCTCAAATCTAGTAGACTATTCCTGGATATTTTCCTGGTGCGTTATAGGTCGTTTTTTCCTGAACAACCTTGTTATTTTATAAATACACAAAACCACAACTATTAAAGCCATTATCAACAAGTGCATTGCGCCCAAATCACTAGTTAATTTGTCAACCTCTTCTTGGGTAAGCCTTCTGAACAGCGGTTCACCCTGAATTATCAATGTCATTATAAATGTATAAAGGGACAGCACGATACCGATCGATCCCAATATGATAGAAAAAACCTGAAAGAACTCTTTGCTCCTCTTTGTTCCGATTATTCCACCTATAATACCAACAACGACAGCTATTCCGACAAATACGTAGAATGCAGTGTCACTTTGTAGAAAACCTGTTACATCTCCCGGTACAGTCTCCTTCGACTTGACAATAGCATCAGCAATAATTTCAAGCAGAAAATATACAAGTCCCCCTGAAGCAATAGCCACAAGAACGAATACAGCGATCTTATAAATAGCAAGAAAAGCAATCGCTACAACAACAGCTATTATGTAGGGCAAAACATTCAACCACATATCAGTTAACTCAAATCTTTCAGTAACCCAGCTCATGACAAGTGGGTTAATGTAGAAGAAACCTATCGCAGCACCGACAAGAAAAAGCGTTACTGATTCAAGAAATCGTGCCCCAAAGTACATGAATAGCGCTACTGGAAGAACTATAAACCAATTCTCTACAACAGTTTTTAGTAAACTATCTAAAAATGAAAGGTCCATAAGATAAACCCCCTTTGTAACTGTGATACAGCCTGTAGTTTTTGTTTCAAGAACAGGATGATTATATCATGCAGATCAAAACATTCTAAAGGGTTTTATGTTCTTCATCATCAATAAATTTCCTATAATTATGATTTGACAGTACTTTCTCCATTCCCGGGGGCTTAACTATGAATACTTTTTTAAGGGATAGGTTATCACTCTTTACATTTGTTGCTATTATTTTTATTCTGGGGATTATATTTGGTTCTATTGCAGTGAAGACAGTTGAATATCATGTTAAACAGAGCCTATTCAGTTATTTTAATAATTTTATGAGCAGCTTAAACAATCTGGAGTATGATCACCATTCTCTTGTTAGTGAAAGTATAAGATTTAATCTCTTTAATATTGCTATAATCTGGGCCTTTGTTATATCGGTTTTTTTAATGTCCTTTATAACATTATTAATCTTTTTCAAAGGATTTGTTATGGGTTTTACAGTTGGATTTCTGGTAAGTGAATATGGATACAAAGGAATTATGATTACTTTAACAGCCATTTTCCCACAGAACATCCTGATTATTCCTACATATATTCTGGCTGGTGTAATGGGTATTTATCTCAGTATCTGGATAATAAAGTATTACTGGAGAATTGAAAGGCTTAATTTTCAGCATTTTCTCAAATATTCATTTGATATGGCAGTGCTAGCCTTTATATTATTTGGTGGTTCCATTATTGAAACATATATAAGCCCTTATTTAAATTTGTTTTACGGTTTATTAGTTAGACATCTTTCAAGATTCATTGCATAATTAATTATGCAAGAGCTTTAGTAGACAAATATTATTTTGAGGAGCGATAGCATGGAGTGGCGTTTGCTTGATACCGGGTCAAATAATGCATTTTATAATATGGCTGTCGATGAAGCTGTTATGAATGCGCACCGGATAGGACTGGTTCCGCCTACTGTACGTTTTTATCAGTGGTCTTCACCTGCATTATCATTAGGTTATTTTCAGCAAGCAGAAAAGGAAGTAGACGCAGAATATTGTAAAGAAAATAATATTGATATTGTTCGCCGTTTAACCGGTGGACGAGCTATTCTCCATGATGATGAGCTTACCTATAGTATCGTTATCGGGGAGAAGACTGATTTTTTACCTAATAATATCCTGGAAAGCTATAAAATTATCAGTGAAGGGATTATAAATGGGTTAAATTCCCTCGGCCTGGCTGCAGAATTAAAACTGGCAAAAAGAAAGAAGAAGGCTCCCAGCGGGTTTTCGGCGGCCTGTTTTGACGCACCTTCCCTGAATGAAGTAGTTGTAGCTGAAAAAAAGCTGGTCGGAAGTGCCCAGACCAGGCAGAAGGGAGTAATACTCCAGCACGGTTCTATTCCGATAACTATTAATGCTGATCAGCTATACAGGACTTTAAAGATGCCGGGTCAGAGAGTGAGAGAGAGAATGAAGAAACGATTTTTAAAGAAAGCAACTGCAGTAAACCAGGAGTCCGATAAAAAAATTGAAATTACTGACTTAAAGAAAGCTATTAAGAAAGGCTGGGAAAAGAGGTTTGGCATAAAACTTATTACTGGTGAATTGATTGATGAAGAAGAGGAATGGGTTGAAAAATTGAGTAAAGAAAAATATAATTGTTATAATTGGATCTACAAAAGGTAGTTTTAGAAAGGGCAATATAAATGAAAAAGAATAGAAAAAGATTACCTGAATGGCTGCGACATAAAAACCTTTTTAACCAGAAAATGATTGAAACCAGGAAGGTCTTAAAGGAATTTGAACTCCATTCCGTCTGTCAGAGTGCTAGATGCCCCAATATTGGAGAGTGTTTTGCCAACAAAACAGCAGCCTTTATGATACTTGGGGATGTTTGCACCCGGAACTGCCGCTTCTGCGCGGTTAAGACCGGATATCCTGGTCCCATAGACGATGAGGAACCAGTTCGACTGGCAAGGGCAGTGGGCAAACTGGGATTGAGACATGTAGTTATCACCTCGGTTACAAGGGATGACCTACCTGATGGTGGAGCGGAACAATTTATTAGAACAATAGAAAATATTCATAAACTGGATTCAAAAATTATTATTGAAATCTTGACTCCAGATTTTAAAATGAATAGAGATGCCATAAAAGAGGTGGTAGCAGCTGGCCCGAATATCTATAATCATAATGTTGAAACGGTTCCCCGCCTTTACTCCAGAGTTAGACCAGAGGCTAATTATCAACGCTCTCTATCTGTCTTGAAGTATGTTAAAGAATTAAATGATTCTATTTACACAAAATCAGGTATCATGGTCGGTCTGGGGGAGAAAGAGGATGAGGTAGTACAGGTAATGAAAGACCTGAGGTCAATTGACTGTGATATCTTTACTATCGGTCAATATCTCCAACCTACCAGAGATCATTTGCCTGTAGTGAAATATATTGAACCAGAAAAATTTGACCGGTATAAGGATATTGGCCGGGAACTGGGTTTTAAATATGTTGCCTCCGGCCCCTATGTTCGCAGCTCATATCATGCTAAGGATTTTTCTGACGAATTTATGGCTAAATAAAAAAACTTTATGAATATTTAAATTTTGTTTAAATTATTGAATTTTATTGACTAGATATTATTTATCTGTTAATACATAGTTGAAAACAGAATGTAATATTACCTCATATAATTTTGGGAATAAGGTACATAAGCATCTACCGGATGGCCATAAACTACCTAGCTATGAGGAAAGTGTACCTTGGTTTACGCTTTATTGCAGGAATTTACATTCCTAGTTTTTGTAAACCAGGATTTTGTGCTAATTGGCAATGATCAATTATCATCTAATAATGGCAGGTTCGTGAGGTGCTGATTTCTTATATTACACCAAAGGGATAAAAAGCCCAGGCGAGGAGGTTCTACTCTTAGTAAAGTAGTATCTACCCGACCTGGGCATTTTTAATAGATATATATAGCAATGTTGCTATATCTTTATTTTATAGTGACTTGGTAACTGCACGAAGTAGAGTCCCGGGAGTATCTGCTGTTGATGATTCCTTTCATGATTCGATTGAGAGAGCCTATAAGGTTATTGAAAAAATAAATTTTTCCGGTATCCAGTATCAAACTGATATCGGACAAAAGGCCTTAAAAAATCAAAGAGGTGTTTAGAATGTTCAAAGTAGGTGTTGTGATGGGTAGTGATTCCAGACTACTGGTAATGAAGGAGACAGCTGAGATTCTGGAAGAGTTTAAAGTGGAGTATGAATTGAAAGTAATTTCAGCCCACAGGACACCGGAACTGGCAGAGGAATATGCCCGGTCTGCGGAAGAGTAAGGAATCAGGGTCATTATTGCAGGAGCAGGTAAAGCGGCTCAACTGGCAGGGGTTCTGGCTGCCTATACTTCACTGCCGGTTATAGGAGTTCCTGTAAAGACTTCGACCCTGGGTGGTGCTCATTCATTATATTCAATGGTCCAGATGCCTGGGGTTCCTGTTGCAACTGTTGCTTTAAATGGCGTTAAAAATGCAGAGTTACTGGCTGTGCAGATTTTAGGTGTAGCAGATGATGAACTAAGAAGTAAATTTAAGAGGTTTAAAGGTGAGATGGCTGATAGAGTTAAAGAAACCTCTAAAGAACTTACAGAGCCCGGATACAGGTATTATCTGGCTAAACATTTTGACTAAAATTTAAGGGAGGGTAAGGAATATGGTTAAGCGAAATGTATTTGATAATATAAGCTCACTTGATCACCGTTATTCCTTAAATGAGGATCAATTTGAGAGTTATAAAAAAACTGCCAAGAAAACCCCATATGCTTACATCAGGGATGAATTGGCAAAATAATTAAAAAAACACTTAACAAATTCTAAGTATGATAGTAAACACATGTATAAACAAGAGGTTTTAATACGCTGTGGCACAGCGGAATTCACGCTTGTGGAGATGATTCGTTGGAGTCGTCGTCAAAGCAAGAAAAAGAATGCTTAGAAAACTAAGCAGAAGCCACGGGGCTTGCCCTGTGGAGTGTCACTTATGATATGTAATCATGTACAGACGATCTGGAGAATTCAATTCAAATAGTTTAATTAACAAATTGTTAGCTGTGTTATATTTATAAAATCCTTTTCCAAAATTTGACACAAAGTAAAGTATATCTCCTTCAACCTCAAGTCCAGTAATATGATAAGGAAACTCTTTACCTACACAGACCGGGTCAGTTAAATCGCTAAATTTATATATGGATGCATCACTAGAAACATATATGTAGTAGAAATCTTCAAATTTCGTTATTTTGTAAACGATAAAATAAAACTGGTTCTTCCGCAAAGTATCTGACTAGAGCATCATAACCTTCACTTTGAGTAGTTCAAACGAGCATCTACCATACATAACCCGCTTAATCACCTTTATCTTGTTTATGACACCTTCTATTATTCCGTTGCTGAATTCACTACTTAT
>JAYEJL010000054.1:0-3120 GCA_034660555.1 Thermotogota bacterium | reverse complement strand
TTATTATGGAAAATGCTACCAGCAAAATATATGAAATTGTATGAAAAATTAGGTCATTCTTTCTCTTTGATCTCAAGATTAATCCTCCTTAAAGATCCTGGTTACTCTCATCTGGATTAGTGTTATAACTAAAATTATTCCAAAGAGAACAATCGACATAGAACTTGCATAACCCATCTGTAGTTTATTGAACCCCGTTTGCCAGATATAAAATACGGCTGTTTTTGTATCTGCGTTTCCGCCAGTCATCATGTATATCTCTGTAAAAACCTGTATTGCACCTATGGTGGAAGTTATGAACACGAAAACAAGTGAAGGCTTCATAAGCGGAATTATTATATTCTTAACCTTCTGCCAGCGCGATGCGCCATCTATATCTGACGCTTCCAATATTGTCCTTGGAATGTTGTTCAAACCCGCAAGAAAAATGATAATACTGTATCCAACAGATCTCCATACAGAAACGAGTACGACTGACCATATAGCTATATCCGGGTTTCCTAGCCAGTCAATAGGATCAAATCCGAATAAACTAATAAGATAATTAGCCACACCATAGTAAGGATGATATATCCAGTTCCAGATAACACTTATGGCAACAACTGAAGTTACAGCAGGGAGAAAATATATCACCCTGAACACACTCTTGAATTTCGGAATGGAGTATATTAAAAGAGCAAAGAAAAATGAAATAACTATTTTTGTAGGTATAACACCGATTGCATATTTAAAGCTTATCCAGAGAGATCTAAGGAAATATTCATCAGAGAAAGCCTTTTTAAAGTTCGCAAGTCCAACAAAAGGTTTATTTGGGACAAGAATATTCCATCTGTGGAACGAAATAAAGAACGCAAACATAGCAGGGAAAAAGGTTAAAAAGAATACACCACAAATGGCGGGTAATATGAATAGGTAGGGAGCTCTTTTCTTATCTGGTATGAGTCTGACCACAGCAATTAGAATAAATGCACTACCTATTAACGAGATCCACCATCCAAAACTGCCTATTTTAAAGAAATCAAAAAAGAATTTTGATCTCAATACGTCCTGCCACTCGGTTCTCATAAAGATGATTGTTATATTAAGTGTGAATAAAGAAACAGCTGCAGCCAACAAAAATGCAATTCTTTTTATTAGAAAGAATAATACAAATAAGGCTAACAGAATTACATAAACAGTCAGTAAATTGATAGTTCCCCAGAATGAAAAATCTGTAACTCTATATGTGACATTTCCTGATGCATAGGGTAAAAAGAAAGAAATTACTATCAGGAAAAGGCCAGCTATTATCATCATTTTATTGACTGGATGCTTTGATAAATCAAACATCAAAAGACCTCCAAATCAGGGGCTCTTATGAACCCCTGGTTTAATTAAAATATTCCAAAGGTTTCCTCGAGATACTGATTAATTTCGTTGATAGCTTTCTTTAGAGCTTCTTCAGGATCAGCATCTTTGTTAATTATGTTGTTGTAAGCAGTCTCTCTTAGAATCGCAGCTGGATTTCCCCAACCTACTGAGAAAGTGCGAACTGCGTAATTCAACGAATCTAGAATGGGAGATAATAAAGGATCTTCTTTAAATTCAGGATCATTGATTACACTTTTATATGAGGGTAGTTCGCCAGTTTCCTTGAACCATCTTTTCTGTGCTTCTGGAGAACTTATATATGCCAGCCATTCTGAAGCAATATCTGGTGCCGTACAGTCACTCATAAGTACAAGAGCCCAGCTTGTTAGAACAGAACTTCTCTTCCCCGTTTCTGGATGTGCTGGCGGTAATGCAGTTCTGAATTCAAGATCAGGATGTCCACCAACCTGGAATGAACCAACCATTGCACCATGTCCAAAAACCATGGCTTCCTTCATCTGTCTGAAGCCTGTCCAACGTGATCCAAATTCAGGTACATATACTTTGTGTTCAAGGACTGCATCTGTTAGAAATGTTAGTCCTTCAAGTTGAGCTTCCTCGTATACAATCTCAGATTTTTCATCACTGGCCCAGAAAGTCGCTCCTGATTGTCTCATAAAGCTTTCTATAACACGTTCGTAACCACCGATACCAAGACCAGATTGAACCATTTTGTTTCCTTCCCAGATAGTTAACTTATTTGCATATTCAAGAAGTTTGTTCCAATCCTTTGGAGGACTGTGCGGATCAAGACCTGCTTCTTCAAATAAATCGGGATTGTAAAACAGAACTATTGTTTGAACGTCTGTTGGAAAACCATATAGCTCATTGTTGATTATTAAGTTATTTATTGCTACATCTATGCATTTTTCTCTCATTTCTTCTGCTGATGCAATATTACTCATTATGGGTTGAATCAGACCATAATTGTAAAACTCCTTCATCGCCATTGCTGGGATTTGGGCAACATCAGGTCCGCTTCCCGCTGCAAGGGCAGCAAGTAACTTGGTTTTATATTCAGAAAAAGGAATTGTTTGAACCTTAATCTCTACATCGGGATGGTCTTCCATGAATTTTGAAGCCATCTCCATTATAATCATTGCCCTGCTGGGTGAGTGATGCATCCAGTGAACAAGTTGAGTTTTTGCCATCATAAATGTGCTTGCAAGTAAAAGTACAGCTATTAATAATATGATTTTTCCTTTCATCAATCGCACCTCCTAAATAACTCCTAATATTTTGGCTATTGAAACCGCAAGGGGGGTTCTCAATAATTTTTGTTCGGTTACCTTCAGTATAATCATTTCAAGTTCAGCATGACGCATTGATAATTCAAAGACCTTGTTTCTTAAATATTCAACAGCTTTTCCTGAGAAAAACGGATTGAGATTATTTAGCACAATAGTCTCAAGACCAAGTAGATCAACCACATTGGCTATAGCAGCTGCCAGTCTATCGAGAAGTTTTTGAAAAAGGTTAATAAATTCTTCATTGTGGTCTTCTGAATATAACTCACTTAGAAAACTTAAAAAGGAATGATCATTCATTTTTTGACTGCTATTTGGAACCAAATCTGCAAAAATTTCCTTTAGATACTTTGGATCGAAGTATGCAGAGACGCATCCTTTCTTGCCGCACCAGCATTGAGGACCTGAAGGATCTATTTGAAGATGCCCGAATTCCCCTGCTCCACCATGAGGTCCTCTAAAA
>JAYEJL010000053.1:0-3167 GCA_034660555.1 Thermotogota bacterium | reverse complement strand
GTAAAAGTTGAAATATCTGCTCAAGATGGAAATATCGTAATTTCGGATTATGAAGATAAAATTGAGGAAGCAATTAATCAGGCAAATATTACTGTTGAAGAGAAAAAAGTTGAATGAGTGAGAGTTAGTTGTGAGACAGGAAGGGGAAAAAGGGTCTATCATCGTATTTTAGACGATGGCACACATTAATCAAGTGTGCTAAGATAAATGTTGGTAGGGGTGTGGCTCTTGGGGTCAGCGGAACGTTTTGTTTCTGCTCGGTTCTTGAAATGCCGCCCCTACCATACACCATCATTCGGTAAAGTCTTTCGGGATGGTGCCAATCCTAAGTGTAGGATTGTGGCTCTGTGTTATAGACGAGACAACGAATGATGATTTGGCTTAACTTGTCCTGCTTGAACAGATCAAAGGAGGTTGTATGGATTCGTTGTTGGTAGGCATTGATGTGGGTTGTCGTTGCCACCGTGTGGCAATAGGTACGCCAGAT
This sequence comes from Thermotogota bacterium, assembly GCA_034660555.1. GTDB lineage: Bacteria > Thermotogota > Thermotogae > Petrotogales > Kosmotogaceae > JASMTM01. The sequence goes on along the minus strand of JAYEJL010000053.1, from coordinate 2,680 downwards.
GGTGTTCTTGTGGATCAGTTTGATGTGGAACATCGATCTGATTCCTTTGCAAATTTTTTCTCTCGTGTTGAGGAAGATGAGTGGCAGGAAGCAAAGGGAATACTGAGGGAGAAAGGGTTGATATGAATTTGTTTGTAAGATTTATATTAAAAAATTCATGTTTATATGGAACTCCGTATATTACGAAATATAACGTATTTTGTGGATATAAGTAGAATTGTAAAGCAATTTATGCGCAATTTTAAGGGATTTTTGAATAAATTCATCTTGACGCGAAAATTCAATTGGATATTATAGAATTCGGTATATTAAGATTTAAGCGAAAAGGGGATAAGTATGTATGCTCGTTACCAAAAAAATCGACTCAATGGAAACAAGATCAGATACCAAATGCGTGAACAGGTCTCATTGTTTGGTTGTAATAATGGTTTAATTCCAGGGTGCCTGGAACTTCAGATACCTCCTGGCCAAAGTGAACCGTATTTATGGCATTTGGATATTGAGAAATCACTTTGTAAAGTCAATAATAAACACAAAGGCTCAACTTTAGTTATTGACCTTAAGCCAAAACAACATGGAAGCAATGTTTCACTCTATGAAATCTTAGATGTTTGGGGTTATTCATCAAGTGGTTGGACGCCAATTTTGTTACACTTAGGTGGTTTATTTGTAGATGCAGATCCAAATTCTGTAAACCGAAATGATTTCACTATCTCTGACAGTGAAATCGATGGGCCAATATATGAAGTGCTTTATCTTGCCGGATCTATAGAAAATGGCAAAATAATCGGAAGATGGAATACACCACCAGCAAGCCCTACAAACGCTCCGCTTTTGTGGCCAGATACCCTAAATTACTTTATACGATGTATTCGAGAACGCACACCAGATGTTTTGAAATAATAAGACGCTTAACAAAGCAATGCAGCGGATTTTGCCTGCGGCAAAACCGCTGATTTTTATGTTATACGTTTAATATAATGAGGTGAAATATGGCTTATAGAAATAAAGTATTCGTTTCTTTTGACGGCGATAATGATATACACTATTATCGTTTGATGAAAGCTTGGAAACAGAATGATAGAACCGATTTCAATTTCAATGACGCTCACGATATTAAACAAGCACGAGACACGAGTTTAGAGGCAACTATCAAAAGAAGTTTACGTGACAGACTTCTAAATTCAAAAATATTTGTCATATTAATTGGAGAACGAACTAGGTATTTGACAAAATTTGTCCGCTGGGAGATGGAACAAGCACTATCATTAGAGCTACCAATTATCGGTGTTAATCTTAATGGTTTACGACAACAAGATTCAGATAGGTGTCCACCTACTATAAAAAATGAATTGGCTGTTTATATTAGTTTTAACGCTGCAATTCTTCAATATGCATTAGAGTATTGGCCAGATGCATATTTCCGACTAAAGAATGAGAACAAAACTGGACCCTATTACTATCCTGAGAATGTTTACCAAACGTTAGGATTGTAATTCGATGAATTTAAGTGTTTTAAAAAGCTATTGGAAATATAATTTTGGAAAAAATTTACTGTTACTTTTTTTTTCATTCTTAGAAGTATTCGGTGTTTTGTGGTTAATTACTGAAATATCTTCCTATTATTTTCCTGATACGAATACATTCTTAAAATCTCATTGGTATTTATTTCTAATAATTGGATTTATGTGGGGCATTTATAAATCGAGACCAAAACTAAAAATCTCACATTGTCTAGTAAATAGAGATGTATTAATAGAAGTCTGTATTTCAGATATATTCAAACTAAACGGTTCATTAATAATTGGGTCTAACACTACTTTTGATACAGATATTAATTCCAAAATAATATCACCCCAAAGCATACAAGGTCAGTTCACAAAAAAATACTATAATAAAACTGAGCATTTGGATAAAGATATTAGCGATGAATTAAGAAATGAGAATTACGATTTAATAGATGACGGACGGAAAGGCAAAACAAAAAAGTATCCATTGGGCTCAGTTGTAAAAATTCATTCAAAAAACAAAACGGCCTATTTTTTAGCAATTGCAGAACTCAATAAACACGGAAACGCTAGCGGAACATTTGAAAATTTGAAAATTGCTTTATCAAGCTTATGGGAGTTTATTGGAAATAGAGGAGATTTAGAACCTTTGATAATTCCAATTCTAGGGTCTGGATTTACAAGACTACAAAACAAGCGTGAGGAAATTATTCGTGAGATTATTCAATCTTTTATTGCAGCCAATGCAGAAAAAAGGTTTACCAATAAATTGGTTATTGTTATATCTCCAAAGGATTATAGTGCGTCTGAGTATAAATTAGATTTACATAAATTAGATAAATATCTTGAACATCTTTGTGAATATACTGAATTCAAGAATCGACAAGATTTTGGTATTGGTCAGCCAATTTCATAAACGTATAACAATCGTTTCCAGCGGATTGTGGGGCTCTTGCGTGATTTCTAAGTTTTGAGACCCTCGCAAGTTTTTTTCTAATTATCAGCTTATGTGCTCCTGAAATCCCACAACCGCTGAACCCCGGCGTTAAATTTGCAAAATGTGGGAATTTCCCTTCACAAATTTGCTCTATTTGATACCTCTTTATAGGTTTTTGATGAGGCAGTTTGTAAATTTAACATTTTACCTGGACAGGGTTATACTTTTTAAGGTA